>JAYVLC010000204.1:0-5948 GCA_043759675.1 Sphingosinicellaceae bacterium | reverse complement strand
CAGCGCCATGATCAGTGCTGCCAGTTGCTCCTCGGGCACATATTGCAGCTCGTCGATGAACAGCACGACGGCGGAATTGCGGTCACGTGCCGCCTCGGCAACTGCGGCGAGCAGATCGGCAAGGTCGGCCTCCAAATCGCCGCTGTCGGCTGTCCCCGGCTCCGGATCAAAATCTAATCCGAATTCGACGTCCTGATATTTGACCTTTGCCGCCTTCGCGAAACCGGCCAGCGCCCGCAGCGATTTGCGCAATTTGTCGCGGATCACTTCGCCGGTACTTAGCCGGAGCAACGCGGATCGCAGTGCGGGGCCGAGCACGCCGGGTAGCGACCGGCCCTCGGGTGCTTCAAGCACGACGCAGATCAGGCCGCGCGCTTCGGCATCTGCCCTGATCTTGTTGAGCAACACCGTCTTGCCGACGCCTCGCAGGCCGTACAATATGACGCTGCGCGCTGATCGACCGGCCCGGATACGGTCAAGCGCGATGGCGGCGTTTTCAATCACGGCGTCGCGGCCAGCCAATTCAGGTGGAGGCGTGCCTGCGCCCGGAGCAAAGGGGTTTTGTCGCGGGTCCATATTGAATGACCTTAGTATGGTTTATCCAGTTTCGATAAACTATCATAAACTATATCAAAATCAAAGTATCGGCAGGACTCAGAACAGCCGCGTCAGCCCGTAAAATGCCGCTCCGACGGTCGCGCTTGCCGGGATGGTGATCAGCCAGGCGGTGACGATCCGGCGGGCGACCGTCCATCGCACCGCGGAGGCTCGCCGGGCCGCCCCGACGCCGACGACGCAGCCGGTGATGGTGTGGGTGGTTGAGACCGGGATGCCATAGGCCGATGCGGCAAACAGCATGATGGAGCCGCCTGCCGACGCGCTAAATCCTTGATGATGCGACAGCTTGGTAATGCGCGTCCCCATCGTCTCGATGATCTTCCAGCCGCCTGACAGCGTACCGAGCGCGATGGCGACATAGCAACTGATCACCACCCAGCCGGGGACGTGAAATCCGCCCTCCAGCATCCCTTGGGAATAGAGCAGGACGGTGATGATCCCCATGGTCTTTTGCGCATCATTGGCACCGTGGCCGAGCGAATAGGCGGCGGCTGACACCAGATGCAGCTTCTTGAATATCCCGTCGGCCGACCGGGCGGTCAGGCGCATCAGCAGCCAAGATGTCAGGAGCACAAGGAGCATCGACAGCAGCAGGCCGATGGTTGGCGATAGCACAATCGCCGAGGCGGTTTTGATGACGCCGGGCCAGACGATCCCGTCGAGCCCTGCCCGGGCCGTCCCTGCCCCGATCAACCCGCCGACGAGGGCATGGCTCGAGGAGGATGGAATGCCCTTCCACCACGTCACCAGATTCCAGAACATTGCCCCGACAAGTGCCCCGAAAATCACCTGCGGATTGACGATGTCCTTGTCGATGATGCCCTTACCAACCGTCTCGGCGACTTTCAGGCCGAACACCCAATAGGCCGAAAAATTGAAGAATGCGGCGAACAGGACTGCCTGGACCGGTGTCAGCAACCGGGTTGAAACAACCGTGGCGATTGAATTGGCGGCATCGTGCAAGCCGTTGAGGAAGTCGAACGCCAGCGCCAGCGCGATCAACGCGATCAGCAGGGGCAGCGCGATGATGGTTGTCGTCATGACCGTCCCAGCTCAGGCGTGGTCGATAACGAGACCGTCGATCTCGTTTGCGACATCCTCGAACCGATCAACGACGCGCTCGAGATGACTGTAAATCTCCCGGCTGACGATGAACCGCATGGTGTTTGTCTGGCCGTGGGCAAGGAATAGCTTTTTTAGCCCCGCCGCGTGGATATCATCGGCCTGCCCCTCCATGCGGACCAGGCGCTCGGTCAGCTCGTGCAGCCGCACGGCATTGGCGCTGATGTTGCGCAGCATCGGCAAGGCCTCGGCGGTAATGCGGGCGCAATCGACGATGATTGCGGCCATGTCCTTCATTTCGGTTTCGAATTCCTCGACCTCGTACAGCCGGATCGCGCCGGCGGTCTGTTGCATCTGATCGATGGCATCGTCCATCGAACTGATCAGGCTGATGATCGCGCTACGGTCGAACGGCGTCAGGAAGGTGCGGCGCACCGTCTGCATGACCTCCCGGATGATGTTGTCGGCCTCATGCTCGCGCTCGATGATTTCATTGATGTGATCAGGCATCCCCGGACCGCCCTGGAGCAATCGCACCAAGGCATCGCTGCCCGCGGTCAGGGTGACGGCATGGGCTTCGAACAGTCCGAAAAAATTGCCTTGTTTGGGCAGCAACGCCTGAAACCAGTTGAACATCCGAACCCCCATTTTCAATTTTCCACCCCCATCCGGCGCAAGCCAGCGGGTTGGTGCCTGACCGATTGCCGACGCCTTGAAACCGCGGATCAGCAGTTTCAGGTCCGGCTCGTTGACGGCGTCGGCGGCGTCGGCAAGGGCGAACCAGCGCCGCTCGCGCTGATCATCTTCCTCCCACTCGGCAAGCTCGGCAGTGACCGCCACCGGAAACACATCGACATCGATCATCAGCGACGCGCCGTTGCGCCGGGTCTTGCGATAGCGGTAGCTGCCAATCGGCGTCGGGCAGGTTGCGCCGAGAATGCCTGCCTCCTCCAGCGCTTCATGCGCCGCCGATGCATGGGCCGACAGCCCGGCCACCAGATTGCCCTTTGGCAGCACCCAGCGTTTGGTTTCGCGCGACGTGACGAGCAGCACATCAACACGATCAGTCCCGTCCCCGGACGGGCGGTAGGGCAAAGCGGCAATCTGGCTGATGTGCGGTTCCCAAATGTTGCAGATTTATGCCGCCCTCTTCGCTGATCAGCGGCGGCGGGACAATAGGGCTTATCCCGCAATCGTGGCTTCAACCTGATCGTGGAAGCGTTTGATGCCCTGTTCCAGCCCGCCGATGGTGAGGTGTGGGATCGCGCCGGTTGAAAGCCCCTCCTGACCCAGCCGGGCGGCGCGAAAATCCTCGGCAGCAAAGACCCCGCCGTCCAGCAATTCGAAGCTGCGGCGCCAATGGTCCTCCGCCTTGTCGGTTGCAGGCGGCTCGGGGATCAGCATGAAATCTTCGACCAATGTGCGGTCGTGCGCCTTGGGCATCAGCGTCATCACGTTCACATAATCCGGGCTGGCGATGATCACGGTATTGGGGAAGATATTGTAGGTGTAGGTCACGGCCTTGCGCAGCGCGCCGAGATCAGCCTCGCCCGCCGCTTCGACGAACGAGACCCGGCCAACGGCGGAGCGGCTGTGCTTGCCGATCATGTCGCCGACCGTCACCGAATCCGCAAAGAATTTGCCGATGGTGTCGGCGTGGAGGCGGGTGACATGATAGCTCTCGCTGAACGCATCGACGATCAGCTTCCAGTTGGCGGCCACATCATGGGTGCGCCGTTTGTAGAGGTGCATCTCCCGCAGATCGAGCGCGTCGAGGTCGGCAGCAAGTTCGCCGGCGACGGTGGAAAAATCAGGCGTCGCGTCGCGGTCGAGACCGACCCAGATGATGCCGCCAGCCTCCACCGACGGCAGCGGGATCAGGCCGAGCCCTGATTTGTCGAGATCGGGGAAGGTTTCGGGACGCGGCAGGGCGAGCAAAGCGCCATCTAGGCCGTAGGTCCAGGCGTGATAGGGACAGACGAGGCGCGGGCATTTGGCCGGTTCGCCCGATTCCACCAGCCGGGTTCCGCGGTGGCGGCAGACGTTCAGGAAGGCGCGCGCTACCCCCTCCCGGTCGCGGGTCAGCAGGATCGGCAGGCCATAGCCGTCATGCGTGGCGGTCATGCCGGGCGAGGGGATGAGGGCGGATACCGCGACCGCAACCGGATGGGTGCGGAAAATGCGGGCCTGCTCGGCGGCAAAAATGTCTGGTGAGGTGTAATTGGCGGCGGCAACGCTGGTGACAATCGGCGCGCCCGGCTTGTGATGCGGAATCGCATGAGCCAGCGCCAGCTGACCGGGGGTCGGGGTGCGGATCGGGGTGATGGCGTCCATGGGCGTGTCCAGTCTCCGATAGCGGCTCACCCCTTCCCGCTCGCCTGTTGGCGAGTCGCCCTCCCCCTCAAGGGGAGGGAAAAGACAGCGCCCTTCCACCCCCTTGAGGGGGGAGGCGACTGCGCGCCAGCGCAGCGGGAGGGGGTGACAGCACACATTTTGCGCTTTGACTGGGGACTCGCCAAGTCTCTATCGTGACAGGGTGGTGGCGGAGGATCGTGGGATGACCGAACGGACGGGCTGGTGGGGTGCCGTGTTGCACTATCTGCAGCCGCTGCAGAATGCGTTGCGGCGTTATCTGCAGCCGGTGCTGGACGCGATCAGGCCGTATCGGCAACCAGAGCCACTTGCCGCGCTGTTCCTCGGCATGTCGTCGGGTTTTCCCTATGCGATGATCGGCGCGACGCTCACGACTCGGCTGGCGCAGGACGGCATCGACAAGAAAAGCGTCACGGCGTTCAGCCTCGCGTTCCTCGTTTACAATCTGAAGTTTCTATGGGCCTGGCTGGTTGATGGCGCGCGGCTGCCGCTGATTGGCGGGCTCGGGCAGCGGGTGTCATGGCTGCTGTTCGCCGGCGTTCTGGTCATTGCAGCCGTGATAAACCTCGCGCTGGTCGATCCATCGGCGAGCCTAGTTGCAACCGCGCAGGCCGCAATCCTTGTGGGGATTGCCGGGGCAACATTCGATATCGTCATCGACGCCTACCGGATCGAGACATTGAAGCCCGAGCAATTGGGCGTCGGCTCCGGCATGACCCAGTATGGCTGGCGGATCGGGTCGGCGGGTGCAGGTGCGATCGCGCTGGTGCTGGCGGCCCGGTACGGATGGAGCGTTGCCTACATCGCCTGCGCTGCACTGGCGCTGCCAGCCATGATCACCGGCCTGGTGATGGGCGAACCCGGGCGGCACCGCGAACCCGTCGGCAAGCCGGGGCTCGCGACGACCCTCAAATCGATCTGGGGGCCATTGGCCGAGTTTTTCCAGCGGCAGGGGGCTGCCCTCGTGCTGCTGTTCATCCTGCTGCACAAAATCGGCGATACGCTTGCCAACCTGACGCTGCGGCTGTTGTTCGAAGACCTTGGGTTCACCAATGACGAGGTGGCGCTCTATGATGTCGGCGTCGGATTCTGGGCCTATCTGATCGGGATTTTCGTCGGGGGCATCCTCTATTCAAGGATGGGAATGAAGCGGTCCGTGATGGTCAGCCTGATCCTGATGGCGGTGTCCAACCTGAGCTTTGCCGGATTGGCAGCGGTCGGACATTCCAACCTCGGTATGGCATCTGCGATTGGGTTTGAGAATTTCGCCAGCGGGATCGGCGGGGTCACCGTAGTCGCCTATTTCTCCGCCCTCTGCGATCTTCGCTATACCGCCGCCCAATATGCGCTGATTTCGGCTGCCTCCAGCGTGATCGGGCGGCTCGTCACCGGAACATCAGCCGGTGTGCTGATGGAGCGGTTTGGCAACATTGATTTCTACCTGCTGACCACGGTTGCTGCACTGCCGGGGATAGCACTTTATTGGTGGATGGCGCGCGCAGGGCTGATTGACGAGAGCGTTGAGCGCGGAACATCAGATCTGGCCGGTTGACCGGTGACACGACAGCCTCGCGCTTCGGTCAGGTCGGGGTAAATCCGTTGGCCGCCAGCACCTCGCCCGCGAGATAGAGTGAGCCGGCGATCAGCACGACGGGTGGCTTGGCGCGGTCAGCACCCCGGGCGATGCGGGTCAGGGCGTCGGTGACGTCGGCCGTTGCGGTGGCCGGAATCCCGATGGCTTCGGCCTGGCCCGACAGGACGGCGGGTGCGTGATGCGCGTGGCCGGTGATCGGTACGGCGTACAGTGATGTCGCGCGTTCGGCGAAGGGCTTGAGGAAACCGGCGCTGTCCTTGGTATCCAGCATCCCGACCACAAGGTGGAACGGGCGCTCGGC
>JAYVLC010000203.1:0-8642 GCA_043759675.1 Sphingosinicellaceae bacterium | reverse complement strand
CCTGATGATTCTGGGAGAATGAATGGACCAGGTTTCGGCGATTCACAGGCAACCTCTCGCCCGCCGTGTTCCAACGAGGCGGGCTCAGATGGCCTTGTTTGCGAGAAATTTTTTCAAGCATCCGATCATGCTCGGATCCATTGTCCCGAGCTCGCGGTTCATGGTCAACAAGCTGCTCGGTCCGGTGAATTGGGATAGCGCGCGGCTGTTTGTGGAATATGGACCGGGCATCGGCAATATTTCGGCCGTGGTACTCCGCCGGATGCACCCGGATGCAAAGCTGGTGTTGTTCGAACTCAACGACGATTTTGCCACGTTCCTGAGCCACGAGTTTCGTGATCCGCGCCTGATCATTGTGCACCGATCAGCGGCAGATGTCGGAAAGGTGCTTGCCGAACATGGCCTTGGCGAGGCCGACTACATCATTTCCGGTATCCCGTTCTCGACTATGCCCAATGCGGTGGCGAACGCGATTGCCGATGCAACCCATGCCGCCCTCCGGGTCGGCGGCCAGTTTTTGGTCTATCAGTTTGCGCCGAAAATTCTCGAATTGCTGCAGGCGCGGTTTGCCCATATCGACCGCGACTTCGAGGCCCTTAACGTCCCCCCCGCACAGCTGTATTTCGCACGGCGTTAAACGCAGGTCGGATTTCTGACCCCGATCAGCTTTCCGGAAATAGTTTCGGGAGCAGGATTTCGGCATTGCTGGTCGTGAAACGTAACGACACGGGCCCCTTGGGCGTGTCGGACGCCAGCAGGCCAGCGTCAATTGCCTGGCGGAGCACGCGTCGGGCCGACGTTTCGGGCAGGCCGGTAATACGTTCCACTTCACCTCTGGCAAATTCCCCTCTGATGAGTGCCTCTTGCAACAATGGGACAGTCTGGGGCTTTAGCCTGCCCTCCTGTCCGACGAACCGCTTCAGACGATTTTCGAGGTTCCCAAGATCAAACAGGCTGGACATGAACTCGATCTGGTCAAGGCAGACCTTCAAAAACCAGCCGGTGAAGTCGACCAGGGCCTGCTCGGACAGATTTCCGCGTCCGTCCAAATCGCCCTGGCGCGGCATATCGGCATGATCCATCATGCTTTTATATTCGCTGCGGCTGTTCAGCCCTCGCGCCAGCCCACGCGAAATTGACCACAGACCGTGGGCGCCGATGCCCGCTTCCCAGGCCATAGCATGGCTCATCAGGCGGCTGACCCGGCCATTTCCATCGGGGAATGGGTGAATGTAATTGAAGCGATGATGGGCGGCGGCGATCGCCATGATGCGCTCCGAGGTCCCCATCGTTGCAAACTGATACCGGGTCGCAAACCAGTCCATGAAGGCGTTGACCCGTTCGCTGGACGGCGGAATGTGGCGACCAACCGTTACATCATGGTCAGGCGACGTGCGCCACTGCCCCGGCACCATGTCGATTTCCCGGCTGCCAAATTTGACCTGCAACACCTCGGGCGGTGCGTCCTGGTAAAATTCCAGGTGCAGCCATTTGATGAAATCGGGCGACGCCGGTTCAGGCAAACTGCCGCTTGCAGCCAGGCGATCAATTTTTTCCTGAAGGCGAATGTGGGACACGGCTTCGGCCTGCAAATTGCGGCGCTCCGGCTCGGCATCAAAGTTGCCGGCCAGCGCGCGCTCTGCGTCGCGGGGGCGGGTGTTATGCCCTTCGATCAAGTTGCTGTAGTAACAGTTCATGATGCGGACGAGCCTAGCAAGGCTCGCGGCGGTGGCCGGATGGAGTCTGTTGCCCAACACAGCGCTTTTGGCGGCCATCTCTGCAACAAGATCGGTCACGCCAACTGGCACATGTTCGAGCTTGGCTGGTTCGATCCGCGATGGCGTTTCAATGATGAAATTGGCCGATGTCAAAATCCCATAACCCCATATAATTTCATAACTATCGGACAAAAAATCTGAATTTTGACCGATCTGATGGCCGATGTTACGGCGTTGGGACCCGGTGCGCAATGCCTAGGCTGCCCCGGTCCCGATCCGAGCGCCTGACCTTAATTTGTCAGCGGGATTTCCTGGCGGGATCGGTGTTCTTCCCGGGCTGAAATCAGGCAGGCAGCGATGATCACGACCGCACCGCCCAGCACCTCCAAGCGCGGGACTTCGCCCCAGAACAGGAAGCCGAACCCGGCAGCCCAGGCCAGGGCGGTGAACTCGATGGGGGCCAGCAATTGGGCCTCTGCCCGCGCATAGGCGCGCGCAAACAGGTTGATGCCGACGGTTCCGCACAGGCCAAGCGCCAGGAACCACGGCGCTGCTGACAACGGCGGCAGCGGTGCTGTCAGCAGCGCAAAGGGTGCCGCCATCAGCGCTGGAAGTGTTGACGCCAGCAAGCCAACCACCACCGCGCCATCCTTTGCCGCCCGGGCCCGCATCAGGACGATGCTCAGCGAATAGAAGGCCGCTGACGACAGCGTCGCGATCACCGGCAAGGTCCGATCCGCTGCACCGACGACAACGGGTGCGCCCTGGGTCGCGATCAGGACACCGACAAAACCGATTGCCCCGGCAACCAAACTCATCGGTCGCACACGTTCCTTCAGGAACAGCCGTGCGGTGAATGGAACCAGCAAAGGCGCGATGAAGGAAATGGTGATGACTTCGGCGAGCGGCATTTTGGTGACGGCCCAGAAGAATGGTCCGGCGGTTCCAAGAATGACAACCGCTCGCATCGCGTGGGCCCGAAACGCGTCGCCAGTGACGCCGGGCCTGCCACTTTGCAGCCAGAGCGCGACCGCAAACACGGCCCCTGCGGCATAGCGCAGGAACATGACCACCGGGATGGCATAGAGGCCGCCAAGATGCTTGACGATGGCATCGACCCCGCACAGCGCGCCGACGCCACCGATGGCGAACAGCAGCGGCGAGGCGGGGATGCGCGCAGGTGGATCGGAACGGGCCATGGATGTCGATAGCTGCGCCGGAGCCTCGCGGCTACCTCCGTGTCAGACGGCGCGCCGTTGCGAGGTCGACTGTGGCAAATATCCAATAGGCAAAGCGCCAGCGGAACCGGTTCCACCAGCCGGCGAGGCGGGCGTACACCGCAGGCCTGATCGGGTTGCTTTGCTGCCATTCCGCGTTGAACAACGCGCGCATCCGGGACGCAAACGCCGCGTCCTCGATCCGCAGCATGACCTCGAGGTTCAGATAGAGACTGCGCAGGTCGAAATTTCCCGACCCGATGTAGGTGATGTCATCGACAATGATCAGCTTGGCATGGAGTGCGCTTGGCTGAAACTCGGCGATCTCAGTCCCCTGTCGCAACAACCGGCCATAGGTGGACCATGCGGCAGCCCGGGACAGCGGAACGTCGGTCTTGCCCGCGTTGATCAGTCGGGCAGACCCTCGCTTCGCAATCGCTCCGATCAACGCGATGAACCGGCGGTTTGGTGCGAAATAGGCCATCATCATGTTGAGCTGTGTGGCGGCGCCAAAATCGCTACGTACCTGCCGGGCATAGGGACTAAGGTAGCGCGAGGGGCCACCGAAAATCCAGCGAACCTTGCCACTGCCGACGTTCGCCAGGTGCGGCAGGCGACGGAGCGAAAGCAAATTGCTGTGCCCGAGGATGATCCAGGAAAACAGGCGGTCGAAATAGGCCCCGAGCTGTGCGACCGTCTCGCCCTCGATCACAAGGCCAAGGTCGCGCCAGCTGTCCTTGCGGTTGGGGTCGAAATAGGGGTCGGCAAGGTTGAAGCCGCCGATCATCGCCACAGCATTGTCGGCGATGGCCATTTTCTGGTGATTGCGCAGGACATAATGGCGGCCCCAGCGGGGATGGAATCGGCAGAATTTCGCGCCGGCCGCGATGAGCGGCTGAAAGAAGGTATCGGCCGTATTCGAACTTCCAAAACCATCCACGGCAAGATGCACCGCAACGCCCCGGGCTCGTGCTGCCAGCAGGCTGTCCCGGACTTCGGTGCCGATGCTGTCGGCGGCGAACAGATAGTAGAACAGGCGGAGGCTCTCCGTCGCCCCGCCGATCAGGCTCAGCAGCGCGGCGCGTGCCTGCGTGCCGTCGGGCAGCAGGCGCAGCTGATGTCCGGCAACGGGCTCCGCGCTGCCCGGCGCCAGCCCAGCGGTTGAGGGGTCTGTTGACATGGGAACCTTGTAACGGTTGCGGCGCGATTGCGCTCCGCTTATCGTTGGGGCGTTGGCGTTGCGGGTTGCGGCGCGCTCGGGCAAGGGGAGCAAGACAATGAAGCTACTGGAAAACGTCAGCTGGGCATTCATGTTCGGTATCGTGCTGATGGCAAGTTTGGCATTCACCGCGCATGGCACGATGATGGATTCGGCCTGGGCGATGACATTTCTGCGCACCGTACATGTGTTCTTCGGCATCGTGTGGATCGGGCTGCTTTACTATTTCAACCTGGTGCAGATTCCGACGATGCCGTCGGTCCCGGCTGAGCTGAAGCCCGGCGTGACCAAATATATCGCGCCAGCCGCACTCTTCTATTTCCGCTGGGCAGCGCTGGGAACGGTCCTTGTCGGGATCGGACTGTCGGGCGCAAACTTCGTCCCGTCCATGACCTTCCAGGGCGGTTTCTGGTTGATCGGCATGGGGATGTGGCTCGGGATCATCATGGCCGCCAATGTGTGGTTCGTGATCTGGCCGAACCAGAAGAAGGCCCTCGGGCTGGTTGAGGCAGACGCTGCGACCAAGGCGGCGTCGGCGCGCACCGCGATGCTGTTCAGCCGGACAAACTTCGTGCTGTCGCTGCCGATGCTCTATGCGATGACCATGTACCAGTCGATGCCGTACTAACCCTGTTGCGCCGGTTCAGTCAGTTCGCCTGTATTGACTGGTCCGGCGCGCAAGGGGCACGCCAGAACGGCATCGCCGTTGCGGTTTGCGCGGCGGGCGATGCTGCCCCGGACCTGATCTGGCGGGACGGCGGCTGGTCGCGCGCCGCCGTGCTCGATTGGTTGGTCCTGCAAGCCGGATTGCAGCCCGACCTGCTGATCGGGATCGATTTTTCGCCGTCGTTGCCGTTTGTGCCGGGCCAGGGGTATTTCCCGGGCTGGGAAACCGCGCCGCGCACAGGCCGCGAACTCTGGCGGTTCGTCGATGATATTTGCGCTGGCGATGCACATTTCGCCGCCAGTTCATTTGTCGATCATGCCGAGGCAAGCCGCTATTTTCGCCGTAGCCATGGCCGCCGGGGCGACCGGTTTGAGGGAAGTACGGGGGCCTACCGCCGGGTCGAACAACGGTGTCGCGACGGCGGCTATGGCCCGGCGCAAAGCTGCTTCAATCTGGTTGGTGCAGCGCAGGTCGGCAAATCCAGCCTGACGGGCATGCGCATCCTCAACCGACTCGACGGTGCGATTCCGCTTTGGCCGTTCGACGCTGTCGCCGCCACCGGGCCGGCCATCGTGGAAATCTACACCACCGTTGCCGCACGTGCCGCAAAGGTCACCGGGGGCAGCAAAGTCCGCAACGCGCCGGATCTTGACCGGGCACTCCGCGCGCTGGGCACGCGCCCGCACAAACCGCTGGCCCGGTATGACGACCACAGCACCGACGCCATCCTGACGGCGGCCTGGCTGCGGACTGTTGCGGCAACATCTGCGCTTTGGTCGCCACCTGGGCTGGACAGTGACCTCGCTCGCACCGAAGGCTGGACGTTCGGGATTCTGTAGCCTGTCTTTCTTCTGGGCCGCCTTGGCGCTAAGGGGTGCGCCATGCCATCTCTTGTTCTGGTCATGATCGGCGGCGCCATCGGCGCTGGCCTGCGCTTCCTGTTCGGTCAGGCCGCCGCCCGCGCGCTTGGCAATGCCTTCCCGTGGGGGACGTGGGGCGTCAATCTGCTCGGCGGGCTGGCGATGGGCTTGCTCGTTGGTCTATTGGCCCGGACCTCTGACGGCGGCGAGGATATGCGATTGCTGCTCGGCGTCGGCGTGCTGGGCGGCTTTACGACCTTTTCTGCCTTTTCCCTCGAGACCTATGCGATGATCGTGCGCGGGGAGGCAGCGCTCGCAGGCGCCTATGCCATTTCGTCGGTTGCCGGGTCCGTCATCATGTTGTGGGCCGGCATCGCGCTCGCCCGGAGTCTGCCATGAGCCGTGAATTCACCGTGACCGCCAATGACGACGGGGTCCGGCTCGACCGCTGGTTCAAGCGCAATATGCCGACGGTCAGCTTCAATCTGGTATCACGCTGGGCCCGCACCGGTCAGCTTCGGATTGACGGCAAGCGCGCAGAACCGGGTGACAGGGTCACGGAGGGACAGGTGCTGCGCCTGCCACCGGAGGAGTCGACTGCGCCTGCCGCTGTGGCGCGCATGGCTGTCGACCGACCGCGCGCGCCGCTGAGCGACGACCAGATTGCCTTTGCGCAAAGCCTCGTCATTCACCGTGATTCGCAGGCGATCGTCATCAATAAGCCGCCGGGGCTGGCGACGCAGGGCGGGACGGCGACCACCGAACATGTCGATGGGCTGCTGGATGCGTTGATCTTCGACGGGGCCAGCCGCCCGAAGCTGGTGCACCGGCTCGACAAGGATACGTCGGGCGTCCTGTTGTTGGCGCGGACGACCCGCGCAGCGGCGTTCTTCTCCAAGTCGTTTTCCAGCCGGACAGCGCGCAAGGCCTATTGGGCGCTGGTGACCGGCGTGCCGTCGCCGGAACAGGGTATCATCGATGCGCCGCTCGCCAAGCAGCCCGGATCGGGCGGCGAGAAAATGCACATCGACCCCGTCGCGGGACTGGCCGCCAAGACGAAGTACCGGACTGTCGAGCGCGCCGGCAACAGCACGGTCTGGCTGGAGTTCCAGCCGATGTCCGGCCGGACTCATCAGATCCGCGTTCATGCAGCCGGGATCGGCCATCCGATTGTCGGCGACGGCAAATATGGCGGGCGGGATTCGTTCCTGACCGGCGGGATCAGTCGCAAGCTCCACCTTCATGCCCGGCGACTGGTGATCGAGCATCCGGATGGCGGTATGCTCGATGTGACGGCCCAGCTGCCCACGCATATTGCTGAAAGCTTTGCGACGCTCGGGTTTCATGCTGAGGCGGGTGACGCATTGCCGCTCGATGAGATCAAGTTCCGCGATACGCCCGAAGGCCAGGTCAAAGCCGCCGCCGCCGAAGCCAAGTCCCGTCGTCAGGCCCGTAAGGGTGAACGCCGGTCACGGCGACGGCCGGACTAGTGCGCGCGTCTCCACCCCCTCCCGCTGCGCTGCCGCGCAGTCGCCTCCCCCATCGAGGGGGAGGTAGGGCGTATTTCCTCCCCCTTGATGGGGGAGGCGAGTCGGCACCAGCCGACCGGGAGGGGGTGACCCACCCTCGCAGTCATGCACCCTGACTCCCGCTTCGCCTGGACTGACCGAGACGAACTTTTCGCGTTCATTGCGGATGTGTCCTTCGCGCATGTTTTTGTGCAGTCTCCCGACGGGCCGGTGGTTGCCCATGCGCCGATTGTGGTGACGGCGGGCGGGAATCTGCGGTTTCACCTTGCCCGCCGCAACCGGGCCGTGGCGCATCTGGACGGCCTGACCGCATTGATAAGCGTCACCGGGCCCGAGGCCTATATCAGCCCGGATTGGTACGGGACCGATGATCAGGTGCCGACCTGGAATTATGTATCGGTTGAGGCGACGGGGCTGGTGCGGCGTCTGACCGACGATGAACTTGTGGCGCAGGTTGACGCGTTGTCGGCGGCGCATGAAACAAGGCTGCTACCGAAACGGCCCTGGACCCGCGCCAAGATGTCGCCGGGGCGGTTCGAGGCGATGACGAAGGCCATCGTCGGATTTGAGCTGTCGGTGGAGTCGCTCAGTGGAACCCGCAAACTTGGGCAGAACAAGAGAGCCGACGAGCGGCAGGGTGCGATTGTGGCGCTTGGCGACGATCCGATGGCCGCGCTGATGGCCAATCTGTGACCCGGCTGGCCGTCTTTGATTGCGATGGCACATTGGTTGATAGTCAGGCCAATATCCTGCGCGCGATGGAGCATAGTTTTGCCGATCATGGGCTGGAGCCGCCGTGCCGCCATGCCACGCGGCGGATTGTCGGGTTGAGCCTGCATGAGGCAATGCAAGTCTTGCATCCTGACGGCGATGACGGTCTGCACCGGTCGATGACCGAGAGTTTCAAAGGCGCATTTCAGGGGTTGCGGGCCGGTGGGATGATCGAGGAGCCGCTGTATCCGGGCGTTGCGGCCGGGCTGGCGGAACTGACGGCACGCGGTTGGCTGCTCGGCGTGGCGACCGGCAAGTCAGACCGCGGGCTGGCGCTCTGCCTTGCCCATCACGGCATTGCCGTGCAGTTTGCCACGCTGCAAACCGCCGACCGCCACCCGTCGAAACCGCATCCGGCCATGTTGCGAGCGGCGATGGCCGACGCGGGCGCAAGTCCGGGGCAGACGATGATGATCGGCGATACCAGCTTTGACATGGAGATGGCGGTCGCCGCCGGTGCGACCGCGATCGGGGTTGATTGGGGCTATCATGATGCGCATGAACTGACGTCGGCGGGCGCACAGGCAGTCGCGCTCGATTTTTCCGAATTGCTGGACCGGCTGGAGGGCCAATGACCGAACCTGATCCTGCCCGGTCGCGCGTGACGATTCTGTTGCTGCTTCGCCTTGTCGGCGCCGGCATATTGGCAGCTGGATTTGCC
>JAYVLC010000202.1:0-5322 GCA_043759675.1 Sphingosinicellaceae bacterium | reverse complement strand
TGAAGGCGGCGCGCGCCAAAATTGACGCCGCGCTCGGGATCGGCATCAACTTCTTCGATACCGCCGATATTTACGGGCCCGACAATGGCGAGGCTTTTGGGGCCGCGGAGGTCCTGCTCGGTCGGCTGTTCGCCGAGGATGCTACCCTTCGGGCACGGATGGTCCTGGCCAGCAAAGGCGGAATCATCATCGGCACCCCCTATGATTCTTCACCGGTCTATCTCCGGGGTGCAATCGAAGCGTCGCTTCAGCGACTCGGCACCGATCATCTCGACCTCTGGCAAATTCACCGCCCCGACCTACTGACCCATCCGCACGAAGTTGCGCGGGCACTGGAAAACGCCGTCACCGCTGGCAAAATCCGCAGCATCGGCGTGTCCAACTTCACCGTGGCGCAGACCCGCGCCCTGATGAAGTTCATGAACCAGCCGCTGGTTTCGACTCAGCCTGAATATTCACCACTGGCCCTTGATCCGCTGTGGGATGGCACCTTCGATCTGGCGATGCAGCGGGACCTCGCCGTGCTGGCGTGGTCGCCGCTCGGCCAAGGCCGGATCGGTGACCCGAAGGATGAACGCGCCCGCGCCGTCGCCAAAACCCTCGATGCGGCTGCAGCGGATTTTGGCGTCTCACGCGCTGCTGCAACCTACAGCTGGATCATGGCGCATCCGGCGCGCCCGATTCCGATCATCGGCACCCAAACTCCCGCCCGCATCCACGAAGCGGCGGGGGCCTTCAAAGTCGTTTGGACCCGCGCCCGTTGGTATGAGGTGCTGGTCGCTGCCCGTGGGGAGAATTTGCCATGACCGTCGAAGTCAGCTGGTTTTCAGCCCTGTGTGACGATGACTATGAATTTCTGGGCGTCCCGGACCCTATGCTCAAATCGAGCTGGGAGCATTGCCGCGACATCGTCATGACTGCCGACAGTGGCGGCTTCGACAATGTCCTGCTGCCGTCGGGCTATGCGCTGGGTGTCGATACGACGATCTTTGCCGCCGCCATCGCGACGCTGGTCAAGCGCATCCGCCTGCTGATGGCGGTCCGCATCGGCGAAACCTGGCCGCCGCAACTGGCCCGTCAGATCGCGACGCTCGACCGGATTCTCGGCGGACGGCTGACGGTCAATATCATTTCCTCGGACATGCCCGGCGAGACGCTGGCATCGGCCCCGCGATACCGCCGCACCGCCGAAGCAATGGCCATCCTGAAGTCGCTGCTCAACGGCGATCCGCTCGATCACGACGGCGAGTTCTGGAAGCTGAAGCTCGATCCGGCGCGGATCACCACGATGGCGGGAAAATGTCCGCCGCTTTATTTCGGTGGCCTCAGCCCCGACGCCCGTGACGCTGCGGCAAAGGGCTGCGATGTCTATCTGATGTGGCCTGACACGATGCCGGCGGTGAAGGAAATCGTCGCGGACATGACCGCACGGGCCGCCGCTTATGGCCGCACATTGAAGTTTGGCTACCGCGCCCATGTCATTGTCCGAGATACCGAGGCCGAGGCCCGCGACTATGCCAGCCGCCTGCTCTCGAAGCTCGATGATGCCGAAGGCGCTGCCATCCGCGCCAAATCGCTCGACTCAACCAGCGTTGGCGTGCAGCGGCAGGCCGCGCTTCGTGCCGCGGCAGGCGACGAGGGCTATGTCGAGGACAATCTGTGGACCGGCATCGGTCGCGCGCGATCCGGCTGCGGCGCAGCCATCGTCGGCAATCCGGATCAGGTGCTCGCCAAACTCCAAGCCTATCAGGATGTCGGGATCGAGGCGTTCATCCTGTCCGGCTACCCGCATGCGGCCGAAGCTGACCTGTTCGCACGCCATGTTCTGCCGCGCATGAACCATGGACCGCTCAGTCTGGATTGATCAGCATAGGACAACAAAGCCGGGACGTCGGCGAACTGACGCCCGTGCATGGTGGGGGAAATGACATGACCGCAGACGCAAAAATGGACCACCGACGGTGGATCATTCTCGCACTGGTGTTTACCGCCATCATGCTGAATTACGTTGATCGTCAGATCATCGCGCTGCTCAAACCGACCCTTCAGCTCGAATTTAGCTGGACCGACCGCGACTATGGCCACATGACCTCGGCGTTCCAGCTGGCAGCAGCGGTTGCCTTCCTGTTCACCGGCTGGTTCATCGACAAGGTCGGCATTCGCTGGGGCTTTGCCATTGGCGTCGGGGTCTGGAGTCTCGCTGGCATCGGCCACGCCTTTGCCTCGACCGTGACCCAGTTCATCACCGCGCGCGCTGTTCTGGGGGCGGCCGAATCAGTCGGCACACCGGCGGCTGTCAAAACCGCTGCCACCTATTTTCCGGCCCGTGAACGCGCCACCGCCCTTGGCCTTGGTAATACCGCGCCCAACATCGGCGCAGTCCTAACGCCATTGTTGGTGCCGGCCTTTGCCGTTGCGTTCGGCTGGCAGGCGGCTTTTCTGGTCGCGGGCGGGCTTGGCTTGCTGTGGGTTGTTGCCTGGCTGGCGCTTGATGTGAAGCCCGAACCTGTCGCCGACGACCATGAAGAAAGCACCAAAGGCTGGAGCAGTTTGCTGACCGAGCGCCGAACCTGGGCCATTGCCATCGCCAAGATGCTGACTGACGCGGTCTGGTGGTTCCTGCTGTTCTGGCTCCCAGACATGTTCCACAAGGTGTTCGGCCTGACGCAGGGCACCGTCGGCCTTCCCGTCGCGCTGGTCTACGCCATGGCCGCAATGGGGGCGATTTCCGGTGGCTGGCTGCCCGGCAAGCTGATGGATCGCGGCTGGAGCGTCGACAAATCCCGCAAAACTGCACTGCTGGTTTATGCAATCATCGTCATGCCGGTCCCGCTGGTGCTGGGCGTCAGCGGGCCATGGACGGCTGCCTTCTTGATCGGCCTCGCCCTATTCGCCCACCAGGGTTTTTCGACCAACATCTTTGCCTTGACCGCCGACCTGTTCCCGGCCCGGCTCGTGGGTTCAGCCATCGGCCTTGGCGCCTTTGCCGGCAATCTCGCCGGCATGGGCATGAGCGAGTTTGCCGGCTGGTCGCTCGACAACGGCCACGGCTATGCGCCCATGTTTGTCTACGCTGGCGGTGCCTATCTCGCCGCATGGCTGGCGATCAAGGTCATCGTTCCCAATATCGGGAGCCGGGGCGGCGCATAATCGCGGCCCTGCGCCCTCCCCAAATCCTGAGGTCTACCGCTTTCTTTGACCCACGCGCGTCCCCGTTCCACTATGTCAGCCTGACCCCGATGACAGGAACACCCGATGGCGAACCCCGGCATGGACAGCGACGTATTCGCGGCCTTCCTCGATCAGCTGCAACGCTATGTCCGCGAACGGCTGATCCCGGCTGAAAAGATCATCGCGGAGACGGACCTGATCCCTAACGACATCCTGTCGGAAATGCGTGACATGGGCCTGTTCGGCCTGACCATCCCCGAGGAGTATGGCGGGTCAGCACTGAACGTCAGTCAATATATCGAAACCATCCGGCAGCTCGCCTATGCCGCGCCCTGTTTCCGGTCGATCATCTCGATCAACATCGGCATGACCTGCTCGGCGCTCGTAAAAAACGGCACGCCCGAGCAAAGGGCGCATTGGCTGCCGCGCCTTGCTGCTGGCGAGATCGCGTCCTTTGGCCTCACCGAACCCGGCAGCGGATCGGACAGCGCGGCGATGCAGACAACTGCGGTGCGCAGCGGCAATGGCTATGTGCTGAACGGCACCAAGCGCTACATCACCAATTCGCCGTTCGCCAAGGTCGCGCTGATCATGGCGCGCACCTCCAAGGAGGCGCTGCCCAAAAATGCCCATGTCAGCGCGTTTCTGGTGCCGATGGACTTGCCCGGAATCACCGTCGGCAAGTCGGACCGCAAAATGGGTCAGGCCGGGTCGCACATCGCCGATATCGTGATGGAAGATGTGCAGATCAGCGGTGATGCCCTGCTTGGCGGCGAAGAAGGCAAAGGCTTCCAGACCGCGATGCAGTCGCTCGACAACGGCCGCCTGTCAGTCGCTGCCGCGAGCGCCGGCTATGCCCGCCGCATCCTCGACACCGCTTTGCGCTACGCGAATGAACGCAAGGCCTTTGGCGAACCCATCGGCAATTTTCAGCTGATCCAGGCGATGCTTGCCGACAGCGAGGCCGAAATCTATGCCGCCGATTGCATGATCGCCGATGCCACCCGCCGGGCCGATGCGGGCGAAAAAATCCTGATGCAGGCAGCCGCCGCCAAAATGTTCGCGTCCGAAATGTGTGGGCGGGTCGCTGACCGCTGTGTGCAAATCCACGGCGGGGCCGGGTATTTGGCGGAATATGAGGCGGAGCGCTTCTACCGCGATGCCCGCATCTACCGCATTTACGAAGGCACCACCCAAATCCTCCAGCTGGTCATCGCCAAGAACATGCTCCGCGACTTCGCCGCCGCCAACTGATGTACCCGCTCCTCTCCGGGCTGACCGTTATCGAGGCGTCGTCCTTCGTCGCCTCTCCGACCGCAGGCCTGTATCTCGCACAAATGGGGGCCGAGGTAATCCGGGTCGATCAGATCGGCGGGGGTCCGGACTTCAACCGCTGGCCAAAGGCCGCGAACGGGGCCAGCCTATACTGGGAGAATCTCAACCGCGCCAAGAAATCGGTCGCTCTCAATCTTGGCGTGCCGGAAGGCCGCGAACTCTTGGTGCAATTGGCGGCAAAAACCGGGCAATTCCTGACCAATTTCCCGGTCGGCGGGTTTCTGTCGCATGCCCGGCTGGCTGCCGACCGCGCGGATATGATCACTGTCCGCATCATGGGGCAGGCCGACGGCGGCCCGGCGCTCGATTATACCGTCAACAGCGCGGTTGGCTTCCCTGACCTGACGGGGCCGGGGCCGGAGCCGGTTAACCACGTCCTCCCGGCCTGGGATTTGCTGACCGGTGCCTATGCCGCCTTTGCCCTGCTCGCAGCCGTCAGCCACCGCAGCAATACCGGCCGCGGCCAGGAAGTTCGCATTCCGCTGTCCGACGTCGCCATCGGCAGCGTGGCCAATCTCGGTATGCTCGCCGAAGTGTACAGCGGGGCGTCGCGCGCGCGGCTTGGCAATACCGTCTATGGCGCATTCGGGCGGGACTTCGTGACTGCTGACGGGACGCGGTTGATGATCATGGCGATCACCCCGCGCCAATGGACCGGCCTCGTCGCCGTGCTCGGCATCGCAGCAGACATCAACGCTATCGAGGCGACGCGCCACGTTAGCTTCGCCGAGGATGAAGGCGTCCGGTTCGATCACCGCGACGCGCTGTTTCCGCTGGTTGAATCCCGGGTCGCGACCCGCACTTATGCCGACCTTG
>JAYVLC010000201.1:0-2717 GCA_043759675.1 Sphingosinicellaceae bacterium | reverse complement strand
CTCGGTGGTGAACAGCTCGGCCCGCCGCCCGTCATAGGCCAGACTGGCGAGCGAGCGCAGCAGGTCAAAGGAACCGGAATCATTGCCATAGCTGGTTTCCATCCCCCAGATGCCAAGCAGCACCTCGCTCTGCACCCCATATTTGCCCTCGATACCCGACAGCGTTGCCGACAGGTCCGACCGCAGCCGTCGCCCCTGCCCGATCCGGGCATTGTTGAGCCGACGCGGCAGATAATCCGCAAACGTGACGGCATTGATCCGGCTGTCATCAGGTTGGGCACGGTCGAGTTCGACCACCCGGGGGCTGAACCGCATGCCGGTCAGATTGGCGTCGAGTGTGACGGCGCGCACCCCGGCAGCCAGGGCTTTTGGCCGGTACGCCTCAAGCCAGGCCGCGAATTTCGCCTCCTCCGGCGTCATGGCGGGCGCGGGGTCAGGCTGGATTGGGGTTTCAGCCACCGGTGCCGGATCGGCAGGCGGAACCACGACCTGACCCAAGGCGGGCACGCCGGACAACAGGAAAGCCACAAATGAAAACGTCGGGCCGATTCGCATCGCCGCGCTCTTGGCACAGCAGTTGGCTGATGGGAATTGCAGCCAAGGCATCTTGCGCCAAACCGCCGCATTCGCCAGAAGACCGGCGCGCAGGAAGGGTGGCCGAGTGGTTTAAGGCAGCGGTCTTGAAAACCGCCGTGGGTGGAAGCTCACCGTGGGTTCGAATCCCACCCCTTCCGCCAACGCGCCCAGTCAGGTCCTGGGCTACCCCGCGCGGCTCGCCCTGGCTGAAACAGCTAATCCAAGGAATACCAGCACGGCCTGATTGAGCCGCAGGATATCCTCGTCGTCCAGCTTGCCGACATAGGCACCGATCTTGGCCTTGGGGACGGTGGTGATTTTGTCCACCATCATGCAGCATTGCGAGCGCAAGCCATTGCGCGCAGTCGGCTCCACCGGGAGCCGGAATAGCGGCGCGTCGGTCGCATCCCCGGTGAAGGCGGAGATCGTGATGGAGTCGGTCGCGTCGAAACGATCATCCTGCACAATCACCACGGGGCGCGGTTTGCCCGCATAGTCTTTGCCGCCGGACACCGTCCAGATATCACCCCGCGCCAATCGCTGCGCCTCACTCATCACTGGCGCCATCGAAGCCGAGAGCCGACACCCCATCGATGAACGCCTGATCGCCGGATGCGTGGGAGCTGATGGCCACGGCGAGCGATTGGCGGTGCGCCTCCAACCGGAAGGCGGGCGCGCGGACGTCTGGCACCCAAATCTGGATCGGTCGCAGGCCCTGGCGACGCAACCGCTCACGATGCTCGCGCACCTTCAGGTGCGACGGCTTGGGGCTTGATGCAGTTGCCACGGTTATACTTCCAGCAATGAGTTACATGTAACTATCACCAGAACGGCGGTTTGCCCACCCCTTTGCGCCATCAGTTACTGATATCCCACGGATTGAGCAGATCGACGCCGGTCCCAGCCACATCCTTCACGTTTCGGGTTACAAAGCACAGGCGAAATTCGATCGCGGTTGCGGCGAACAGGGTGTCGATCACTGGCGGGGGATGGCCGGTGTCGCGGCGGACCCTGCCCGACAACATGCCCCAGCGTCTCACTACCGCGTCTGATACCGGCAGCACCCGCCCCTCAAAACGCGCTTCAAGTTGATCGCGGGCAGCGGCGTGGCGTGCACGGGCCGGGTCGCTGTCAGCCAGCTGTGCGATGCCCTTGTCATACTCAGCGAGCGTGAGCACTGACAACCAAAGTCGATCTTCCGCTTGGTCCGCCGCCCAGCCCTTGACGCTCGGGGCACCGCCGATGGCAACCAGCGAGGCGATCACATTGGTATCGAGCAGCCAGCCTTTCAAAACGGCGAATCCCGTCCTGAGTCGCTGTCCCGGGTCAGATCAATGCCATCAAGCGCGAGACTTTCCATGAACGCCACTAGCGGCTGCCGGGTGCGATTGGCTGTCAGTCGTTCATACGCTGCGACCGTCATCAGCACATGCGCCGGTTTCCCTCTGTCGGTAATGAACACCGGGCCGTCCCGGCTTGCCCGTTTGACGCGGCTAGCGTCCTGATTGAACTCTCGGGCCGAGAAGGTGGCAGGCATAGACAAACTCCGTTTGTAGGCACGTAGTTACAAACACGGGGCGCTATGTCAATATTTGCCGCCCTTACGCCGCCCGCCTCTGCGCCTCAGCCGCCGGTTCCAAAAAATCGCGGATCACGCGGATGCAGTGGTCGGCCTCGGCCATCAGGAACAGGTGGCCGCCGCCCTTGATGACTTCCAGCCGGCTGTTGGGGATGAGTGTTGCGAGCATCCGGCCGTTGATCAGGCGGACGATCTGGTCATCATCGCCCATCATGATCAGGGTTTCCGCCTGCAATAACGGCAGGAACGGCGCGCTGGTCCAGCCGAGCATGGCGAACAGCTGGTAGAAATATCCGGTCTTGCTTGGTGCGGTGATGCGCTCGACATGACCCTGCGATCCAGTATCCGCACCACCGTACAGGGTCTTGAAATTCCTCAGCATATAGTCTGGATCGATATAGCGGCGCGGGTCGATCATCTTGGTCAGCGCTGATAATTTCCCCGGCACCATCAGCATCCCTGGGGTCGTTGCCACCAGGATCAGCTTGTTGACCCGGCCACCGCATTGGAGCGCAAATTGCTGGGCCATCGCGCCGCCCCAGCTGACGCCCATCACATCGAC
>JAYVLC010000200.1:0-6945 GCA_043759675.1 Sphingosinicellaceae bacterium | reverse complement strand
GCACTCGTCCCGGGATCTGCGGTCTTTGTGCCGCCTGACAGCGTCAGCAACCTGACCGATATCAGCCAGTGGTGGCAGTTCGTGGCGGGTGCGGACTGGCGGCACCCGTCCGGGCCGGCCAGCGACCTTCGCGGGCGTGGTGCCTACCCGGTCGTCCACATCGCCTACCCTGATGCGGTCGCTTATGCCAGCTGGCGCGGCCACCGGTTGCCGAGCGAGGCAGAGTGGGAACTGGCGGCACGCGGCGGCCTCCACGGCAAGCGGTTTGCCTGGGGCGATGCCCTGACACCGGGTGGCGAGCATCAGGCCAACGTCTGGGAGGGCGTGTTCCCGATCTTCGACGCCGGCACCGACGGCTATCGGGGTGCAAGCCCTGTCGGTTGTTTCAAACCGAACCCGTTCGGGCTCTATGACATGATCGGCAACGTCTGGGAGCTGACGGTCAGCCGGTACCCGGGTGAAAGCGCGCCGGGCTCCCGCATCATCAAGGGCGGATCATTCCTGTGCGCCCCTAATTACTGCGCCCGCTACCGGCCCGCCGCGCGTCAGCCAGGTGACCCGACGCTGGGTGCGAGCCACATCGGGTTCCGGACGGTTTCGAGCTGACGCAGGGGAGATGGGTCAGTCGGTCGCTGCCGCGGCGAAGTGGCGCGCGGAAAATGCGGCTACGAGATCGTCGATGCTTTCGGCACCGGCGAGGTTCAGTGACAGGATGCCGGGGACCATCTGCGGCGCGACGACGATACCCTCGATCCCGGCGACAAGTTGCTGGGCCTCGCGCTTTACGTCCAGTTCGGCGATCCGGTGTGTAGCGGTCATGTCATAGAAATAATTTTCGAGCGCGCGGATGACCGGGCCGCGAACCCAGCGGTGATATTCGTCGAGCAGCCATTGGTTGGCCCAGCCATCACGGACCATGGAGCGGAACAGCTCGACATGCGTGCTGCTGCTCAGCGCTGCTGCGACACGGACACAATAGTCCTGGAGAGCCTGAGTTGCCGGCGCAGCCCGGTCCACCTCATGCGGCAGGCGCTGCGAGATGTCCCGGATCAGCGCCTCGCGGGTGGCACGGTACAACTCCCCGCAATCGACGAACTGATTGTAGACGGTGCGGCGCGAGAAGCCGCTGCGTTCGGCAATTGCCTCCATGCTGACGGCTCCCCACGGGCGCTCCCCGAACAAAAGTTGTGCGGCGCGCAGGATTGCGGCCCTGGTCCCGTGCGGGCGGTTCCGGGTTGCTGTACTGGTGGGATAGGTCTGTGGTTCGAAGGCTGACAGCATGTTCGGGTCCCTTGCTTGAGGACGTGCAGGGTTACGCCATGCAGGTTTACAGACATGCGAAAAGACAGGAAGCGCTTGCTGCGAGGGCTGAATGGCAGACTCCGGCACGAACGACATCGCTGGCTGAACGAACAACAGCAGCGCGGAGTCGTCAGGTCGCGCGGAACCGGATAGGGTTTGGCGTATGACGAGCGAGAACATGCTGGGCATACAGGACGGTGAACGACGGCGATGGTACCGGCTCGGCTATCAGGCGGTCGTGTTGATTGTGGTCCTGTGGGTGCTGCAGTTTGCGATGACGACGGTCCGGCAGAACCTGTGGGATGGGACTGCGCCCGGACGGGGGCCGCTTAGTCGCCGCGCAATCGTCTGCGTCGGCGGTGCGTTTTTGTTTTACGCGATCGGTATGGCCCTTGAACGCCTGCGTCAGGGCAGTTTTGCCCTTCGGGTTGCCGTCGCCTTTCCGATCGCCGTGATCGGGGCTGTGGTGCATGGTGGCTTCAATGCCCTGATCTTTGACTATTTGTACCCGCTACCTAGCGCGCGGCCATACGCTGACGGGTGGGAGGTGCTGACCGGGATTTATATCAACGTCCATTACTGGCTGTGGGGTTTCCTGGCCTGGGCGACCATTTACCTGGCCCTTTCTTACAGCCGCGAGGTTGCCGAGCGGGACCAGCGGCTGCGGCAGTTTCAGGCCCTCGCGCACAGCGCACAGCTGCGAGCGTTACGCTATCAGGTCAATCCGCATTTCCTGTTCAATGCGCTCAATGCGGCTTCGTCACTGGTCACCGGCGGCCAAAGCGACCGCGCCGAGGCGGTGCTGGCCAATCTGTCGGATTTCCTGCGCGCCAGCCTTGCCACCGACCCGCTCGAGGATATTCCGCTCTGGCGCGAGATTGAATATGAGCGGCTGTATCTGGACATCGAGTTGGTCCGGTTCCCCGACCGGCTGCGGGTTGAGATCGACCTGCCGGATGCCGTCCGCGATGCGCTCGTCCCGAGCCTGATCCTCCAGCCGCTGATCGAGAATGCGATCAAACATGCGGTGTCTGCGACGTCTGCTCCGGTGACAATTCGCATGGTGGTGCGCGGGCGGCATGGGCGATTGACCATCGTCGTTTCGGATGATGGCCCGCCGGGCGCACCGGCGACCGACAGTCGCGGCGTCGGACTTGCCAATGTGCGTCAGCGGCTCATGACAAAGTTTCCCGACACGGCGGCGTTCACGGCGGGTCCCCGGCACCCACAGGGCTTTGGTGTGGAACTGTCGCTGCCGCTGCGCACCGCCTGATGCCGCATTTGCGTGTCCTTGTGGCGGACGACGAACCGTTGGCGGTTGAACGGCTTCTGCGCTTTCTGGCGTGCTGCCGTGATGTCGAGGTGGTTGCCACGGCCAGCAATGGCGAGGAAGCTCTGGCGCTGATCCGGGAGCACCAGCCCGACGCTGTTCTGCTCGACATCAAGATGCCGCTGGTTGACGGATTCGATGTGATTGAGCAGCAATTGGGGGAGCGGACCCCAGTGATCATCTTTGTCACCGCGTTCCACCGGTTCGCTATCCAGGCGTTCGAGGTGGCAGCGGTGGATTATTTGTTGAAACCGGTGCGTCTCACCCGCCTTGAGGCTGCGCTGGACCGGGCCCGGACGGCGATTGTAGCGCGGACAAATGCCGATTCCGCAGCCCTGCGCAGCATTGCCGAGACGCTGCGGCACTCGGCACAGGTAGCTGACGAGAGTCGGGAGGAGGAGGACATATGGGTTCCCCGCCAAGGCGAATTCCACCGAGTAGCTGTTGCCAATATTGATTGGGTTAAGGCGGAGGGTGTTTATGTGCGGCTCTGGGTCGGCAAACAGTCCTATCTTTATCGCGAATTGATCGGGCATCTGGCGGAGCGACTGCCATCCCGGCGGTTCTTGCGGATCCATCGATCAGCGATCGTGCGGCGTGATTTTGTGATCACGCTGGGGCGGACCCGCTACGGCGGCCTGCTGGTGCGGCTGGCCGACGGGATCGAGCTTTCGGTGGGCCGGAAATATGCCGTAGCCGTTCGGGCGCTGGTACGAAATCCCGGTACCCCGGGCGTGTGAGCAAATATGATTTGACAATTAAGTTCACAACTGTGTGAATGTACGCAAATATTATGAGCACACGATTGTGTAAATCTACTGATGCTTGATGAATACACGCTGATAATTTTAGTGAAAATTGACATGTTATTGCTCGACTAATGGTCAGGCATCATGGATTTGCTCCCCCATCACGGCGTGTTGCGCGCCGCAGATGATTTGGACACAGGGGAGTTACACATGTCTGCACCAACCAACCGCAAGTTCGGACTGCTTGCGACCGTTGCAACGATCGGGCTGATTGGATCGCCAGCGTTCGCGCAAGGCACCACGGCCACTGTCGCCGCCGCCGATGAGGCCGCAGCGGGCGACGAAGAAATCGTCGTTACCGGATCATTGATCAAGAACCCGAACCTCGAGCGCTCGGCGCCGGTCACGGTTACGACAGCGGACCAGATCGAATTGAAGCAGTCAAACGTCGCCGAAGAAGTCCTGCGCGAAATCCCCGGTATCGTGCCAAACGTCGGATCGGCTGTGAACAACGGCAACGCCGGCGCGTCGTTCGCCGATCTTCGTGGGTTGGGGTCCAACCGCAACATCGTGCTGCTCGATGGCAACCGCATCGCACCATCGAACATCATTGGTCGCGTTGATTTGAACAATATTCCGCTGGCATTGGTCGAGCGTGTCGAAGTGCTGACCGGTGGTGCCTCGACAACCTATGGTGCTGACGCCGTTTCGGGCGTCGTCAACTTCCTGACCAAGCAGAATTTCCAGGGCCTTGACGTCTCGGCCTCGGAGCAGCTGACCGAAAAGGGTGAC
Organism: Sphingosinicellaceae bacterium; assembly: GCA_043759675.1. Classification (GTDB taxonomy): domain Bacteria; phylum Pseudomonadota; class Alphaproteobacteria; order Sphingomonadales; family Sphingomonadaceae; genus JADCGM01. The sequence goes on along the minus strand of JAYVLC010000200.1, from coordinate 2,772 downwards.
GGCAACACCTTCCGCACCGACGTGACGATGGGCGGCAATTTTGATGACGACAAGGGCAATATTGTCTTCAGCATCGGCTATCAGGAATCGGACCCAGTCTATCAGGGCGCGCGCGATTTCGGCTCGTCCAACATCTCATCCTTTTCGGGCACCTTCGGCGGGTCGGGCACCTCGACCCCGTCGCGCTTTTCGGGCACCCGCCCGGTGCTTGCGGGGACCACGACGCCGGACATTAACCCGGCAACTGCCAATGGTGGTGTCCGCCAGATTGATACCCGGACCGGGTCCGCGACGGCGGGCGCTGCTGTTGCGACGTTCAACCTGTTCAACTTCAACCCGTACAATGTGTTCAACACGCCGTTCAAGCGCTTCAACATCTTTGCGCAGGGCAAGTATGAGTTCACCGACAATGTCGAACTTTACACGCGGGCGCTGTTCTCGAAGAATCAGATCAACACCATCATTGCGCCGTCGGGTTCGTTCGGTGCAGCGGTCACCATTCCGCTGAGCAATCCGTACCTTCCTGCTGCGTTGCGCAATCAGTTCTGCGCATTCAACACGGCAACGGTTGCCGGCACCTATACGCCGCGCTTCACCCCAGCAGAGTGCACCGCCGCAGCAACGGCGGTAACCGCGGCTGATCCAAACTTCCGCACCGTCAATGTCACGCTCAACCGCCGGACCACCGAAGTTGGTCCGCGTGTCAGCGAGTTTGCGACAACAATCTTCGATTATCGTGCTGGACTGCGCGGCAAGCTGACCGACACCATCGATTGGGACATCAACGGATCGTACGGTGAATCAGAGAATCGCGCTTCGCTGCAGAACTTCATCCTGACGTCACGGTTGCGTTCCGCCGTGTTTGCAACCAACGTCAACACCTGCTTGGCCAATGCCCCGCTCGGCAGCACAGCCGGTGGATGTGTTCCGGTCAATATTTTCGGCCCGGAAGGCGCGATCACCGCCAACCAGATTCCGTTCCTGACGTCCAACGCCCAGTCGCTCAACAAGACCTCGCTCGCACAAGGCCGTGGCACCATCAGCGGCGACTTCGGTGTTTCGGCACCATGGGCTGAAGATGCCATCGGCTTTGCTGTTGGTACCGAATATCGGAAATACCGCGCTTCGGTGCTGTCGGACACGCTCACCCAGCAAGCTGGTGAACTCGGCGGTGCTGGTGGTGCCGCCCCGAATATCAACGGTGGCTATGATGTCTGGGAAGGCTTTGCCGAGTTGGTTGCTCCGCTGGTGCAGGACAAGCCGGGTTTCAAGAGCCTGACCATCGATGCTGGCGTTCGCTATTCGAGCTACAAGGTCGATGCGCCGAGCAGCCCCACCTACAAGACCACCACCTACAAGGCCGGCGGTACCTGGGAGCCGATTGATGGCCTGAAGATTCGCGGCAATTACAGCCATGCGGTTCGGGCCCCGAACATTTCGGAGCTGTTCTCGCCGGTTGTCACGGGTCTGACCACATTGACCAACGACCCTTGCGCATCGTTGACCAACGCCGGAGTTCCCATCGCAGGCCGCCAGCCTCAGGCTGCCAATCTCCGGGCAGTCTGCCTCGCGCAGGGTGCAACGGCTGGAACGGTCAACAGCATCCAACAGCCGACCGCGAGCCAGGCAAACGTGACCGCAGGCGGCAATATCAACCTTAAGCCGGAGACCTCGAACTCCTACACCATCGGCACGGTGATCCAGCCAGCGATTGCGCCGGGTCTGGCGATCACAGTTGACTATTATCATATCAAGATCACCGGTGCCGTGTCGGCACCCACGGCGGCTGGCGCGTCAGCCGCGTGTTTTGCCAACATCACTGCCGCCAGCGCAACCGATCCGGCCTGCACGATCATTCGCCGCAATCCGCTCACGGGCGGGCTTGACGGTGATCCGGCGACCACTCCGGGTCTGTTTACGCTGCTCTCCAACCTTGGGGTTGCGCAAACTTCGGGCGTTGACGTTTCGGTGAACTACAGTCGCGATATCGGCTTCGCTAAACTCGGCCTGATGGTGACGGGAAACTATACGATTGAGTCGCTGTTTAACCCCACGCCGTTGACGACACCGCGCACCACGTCATGCGCTGGCGTCTATAGCGCGAACTGCGGAAGCCCGTCGGGGGTCAACCCTGGGTCACTGCAACCTAAGTTCCAATGGTCGCAGCGGACCACCCTGAGCTTCAAGCAGATCGACGTTTCGCTGCTGTGGCGCCACATCGACAATTTCATCCAGGAGCCGGGTGATGCGAACGGCGTAGCCTTCCGGGGCGTGTTGAACAGCGGTTCAGGCCTTGCAGCCGCGACGGCTGCGGGCAACCAGTTCGTTGGTGCGACGGTCGATTTCACTAAGATCAAGGCGTTTGACTATTTTGATCTTTCGACCCGTGTTGCGGTCAACGACCATCTGTCGCTGACTGTGACCGTGCAGAATTTGTTCGACAAGCAGCCACCACTGGTTGGGTCGGGCGTCGGCACGACTGGCTTCAACAGCGGCAACACCTACCCGTCGACCTACGACACGCTGGGTCGCCGCTTCGCAGTCGCAGCGCGCCTGAAGTTCTAGTTCGAGCTTCGACGAATACGAAACGGGCGGGCCTTCGGGTCCGCCCTCTTCTTTGGGTGGCTCACCAACAGATACGTCATCCTGACGAACGTCAGGACCTCCCGCGGCCTAGTCCCTGCTCACCACAAGATCCTAATCGATCGTTTCGACCAACTCCGCGATCCGACCCACCATCTCGTCGATATGCGCTGTCTCGAGGATGAGCGG
>JAYVLC010000199.1:0-2085 GCA_043759675.1 Sphingosinicellaceae bacterium | reverse complement strand
GACGCGGTACCGGTCGGCGGTCGGACGGTCCGGTGCGCGTCGTGCAAGACTGCCTGGTTACAGGCCCAGCCTGAGCCGACTCCAGACCCCATCGCAACGCCTGCACCGCCGCCTGCACCAGCACCCCTGCCCCCGGCTGCGCCGCCTCCCCAGGCTGGACCGCCTGCCATGCGGTCGCCACCGCTGGGCGAATTGTCCGGGTCGGTGTCCGCACGGGCTTCTGGTTTGACCGGCAATCTTGCGCTGGGCGTGCTTGCAGCCGGCCTTGTACCGGTCCTGCTGGCCCTGCAACCGGGGGGATTTCGCGGGATCGACCTTGGACGTCCTCTCGATCCCGACATGCCGGGGTCAGCCCTGACCCTGGAACTGCATGAACCGATCTGGGGCCGGGTCCTCGACGGTCGCACCGTGCTCACCATTGCCGGAAAACTGTCCAACCCGACGTTGGTTACTCTGGCCGCACCGCCACTCCAAGCTGACGTGCGCGATGCCGATGGAACGCAATTGGCGAAATGGACCTCGCCGCCGCCGGTCGCCGAAGTCCCGCCCGGTACGACGATCACCTTTGATACCGCAGCGATCGGCGTGTCGGCATCGGCCCGCACCGTCAGGATCAAATTTGCGCCTACCCGCCGCAAATAACAGGGCTGGATTGCGCTGCTGGCCCTTATGGTGCCCGCCGACGCAGCATCAGCGAACCCAAGGAGCGACCCATGAACTTTGAATATAGCCCCAAGACGCAAGACTATCTCCGGCGCGTCAAAGCCTTCATGGACCGCCATGTCTATCCCAACGTCGAACGCTTTGACCGCGAGCTGAACGAAGGCGGCAATCGCTGGAAGGTCATCCCGGTCCTTGAGGAGCTGAAGCCACTCGCCCGCAAGGAAGGCCTGTGGAATCTGTTCATGCCACCGAGCCACGGCGGAGTGCCGGTCAATCATTTCGCGTTCGACGGCCCCGGCCTGACCAATCTGGAATATGCGCCGCTGTCCGAAGAAATGGGCCGCGTCGGCTGGGCGTCAGAAGTGTTCAACTGCTCGGCGCCTGATACCGGCAATCAGGAAGTGCTGATGCGCTATGGCACCGCCGAGAATCAGGCGAAGTGGCTGACGCCGCTGATGAACGGTGAAATCCGCTCGGCGTTCCTGATGACGGAGCCGGCAGTCGCTTCGTCCGATGCCACCAACATCGAAACGTCAATCCGCCGCGACGGCGACCATTATGTCGTCAACGGTCGCAAATGGTGGTCGTCGGGCGTTGGTGACCCGCGCTGCAAGGTTGCGATCGTGATGGGCAAGACCGACCCGTCGGCGCCCAAGCATCTGCAACAATCCCAGATTCTCGTGCCCCTCGATGCACCGGGCATCGAAGTCGTCCGGATGTTGCACGTTTTTGGCTATGACGATGCACCGCATGGCCATGCCGAAGTGATCCTGAAGGATGTCCGGGTTCCGGTCGGCAATCTGCTGCTCGGTGAAGGTCGCGGGTTTGAGATCGCCCAAGGCCGCCTCGGGCCGGGTCGCATCCACCACTGCATGCGGACCATTGGCGTTGCCGAAGTTGCGCTCGAAAAGATGACCCGCCGCCTGCTCAGTCGCGAAGCCTTTGGCAAACGCCTGTCCGATCACAGCATTTGGGAGGAGCGGATTGCCGAAGCCCGGACCGACATCGAGATGACCCGGCTGCTGACGCTGAAAGCCGCCGACATGATGGACCGCGTCGGCAACAAACAGGCCCGGCTCGAAATCGCCATGATCAAGGTTGCCGCCCCCAAAATCGCGCTGAAGGTCATCGACGACGCGATCCAGGCCCATGGCGGCGGCGGCGTCAGCCAGGATTTCGGCCTTGCCAAATCCTATGCCGGTATCCGCACCCTGCGCCTCGCCGACGGGCCGGACGAGGTCCACAACCGGACCATCGCAAGGATGGAATATGGCAAATATGCCGGCAATTCGGTCCGGGCCGCCAATGAGGCAGAGGCTGCCCGCGAAGTTCCGGGTAACCGTTAACCAGTCGTCCCTCTCCCCTTGAGGGAGAGGGCGACTTGTCGCCAGACAAGCGGGGAGAGGGAAGGCGGTGTTCCGA
>JAYVLC010000198.1:0-7473 GCA_043759675.1 Sphingosinicellaceae bacterium | reverse complement strand
AGGGCAGCGACCGCCGGGTCGAACGGCTTGTCGTTCGGCTGGCTTGCGAAACGGATGAAATACCAGGACGAATTGACGAAGGTGTCGAGCGTGTCCGTCTCGCGCACCGCCGCCGCGCCGCACGACGGGCAGTTGACATGTTTCCACGTGGGATGTCGGTCAAGCGGATTGCCGGGTAGGTCGAAACTCACATCGTCGGGCAGGATGACCGGCAACTGGTCCTTTGGCACCGGAACCACGCCGCAGTCCACGCAGTGAATGAACGGGATCGGTGTGCCCCAATAGCGCTGGCGCGACACGCCCCAGTCGCGCAACCGGAACACCGTGACGCCCTTGCCCCAGCCCCCGGACTCGGCGCGGCGGATTACCTCGGCTTTGCCAGCCCCGACATCCAGACCGTCAAGAAATCCGGAGTGTACGAGCTTCCCCGGGCCGACATAGGCTTCGTCGTGGATTGGACAATCCGCCTCCCCGTCAGGGGCCACCACGCGCGTTACCGGCAGCGCATATTTGCGTGCAAAGTCGAGGTCGCGCTGGTCGTGCGCCGGGCAGCCGAAGATCGCGCCGGTGCCATAGTCCATCAGCACGAAATTGGCGACAAAAACCGGAAGTTTCCAAGCTGGATCAAAGGGATGCACGACGGACAGGCCAGTATCATAGCCCCGTTTCTCGGCCGTTTCGATAGTCTCTGCCGCCGTTCCGTTGCGTCGGCAGTCAGTTATGAACGCAGCGAGCGCCGGGTCGCTGGCGGCAAGGTCTGCGGCCAGCGGATGATCAGCGGCAATTGCGGCAAAACTCGCCCCGAACAAAGTGTCCGGGCGGGTTGTGTAGACCTCCAGCCGGTCCCGCCGACCGTCCAACGCAAAGCTGAATTGCAAACCGCGCGATCGGCCGATCCAGTTTTCCTGCATCGTGCGGACTTTTTCAGGCCATTGATCGAGTTCCGCGAGCCCCTCGCACAGCTCTTCCGCAAAATCAGTGATCTTGAGGAACCATTGGCTGAGCTTGCGGCGTTCAACGAGCGCGCCCGAACGCCAGCCGCGTCCGTCGATGACCTGCTCGTTGGCGAGTACGGTCATATCGACCGGATCCCAGTTGACCGAGGATTCCTTGCGGTAGACCAGCCCCGCCGCGAACAGATCGAGGAACAGCGCCTGTTCATGACCGTAATAATCGGGTTCACAGGTCGCAAGTTCCCGGCTCCAGTCGATTGCGAAGCCCAAAGCCTTCAGCTGGTCCCGCATCGCTGCGATGTTGGCGCGCGTCCAGGTACCAGGATGGACCCCGTTCGCCATCGCTGCATTCTCGGCCGGCATGCCAAAGGCGTCCCAGCCCATGGGATGCAAAACTTCGAACCCCTGCATTCGCCGGGTCCGGGCAATGACGTCGCCCATCGTGTAGTTGCGGACGTGGCCGACATGGATGCGGCCCGACGGATAGGGAAACATTTCAAGGACATAGGTCTTTGGCTTCGGCGAATCATCGCGCGCCGCAAAGGTCTGCCGCTCCGACCACACGCGTTGCCAGCGCGGGTCGGCGGCTTTCGGGTTGAAACGCGTCATGCCAGTGCGGGTCTAGCCTTCGATCGCAGCGCGGCGCAGGTCGCGCGCCTTGCCGAGGATGGTTTCCTCAAGTTTTTGCACCGTGCCGGCGCGAACCGGGGCGGCGACCCAATTGCCGCCGATATTCTCCTGCCGAAGCGCCGCGACCTTCACGGCATCAGCCCGCAGGTCCTTGTCGAGGATATAGACGGTGACCTTGACGCGTTCGTTCGGGGACGATGGATTGGCATACCAGTCGGTGATGATCACGCCGCCAGCTGCATCGGTTTGGGCCATTGGCATGAAGGCCAGCGTGTCGAGCGAGGCGCGCCACAGATAGGCATTGATGCCGATGGTGGTGACGCGCGAGGCGGCTAGGTCGATACGCGGCTGGTCCTTGCTGGTGCAGGCGGCGGTAAGGAGGGCGAATGCGGTGACGCCTATGATGCGAACGGACTTACTGAACACGGTTGGTCGCCTTCTCTGATACACTGTCGAGCAGGGTTATAGGCTCGCTAGCTTGCGGCGCAAAGCCCGTTCGCTGTGGCCCTGCGTCCACAATGTTCTTTGATTCGTAACCTATTTGCTGTTTGATCGTTCATGAGGGACTCGCAGGCGTGCGCGCGTACAGCTATATGGTTGAGACATGTGTCCGTTAACAGGTGGGCATAGCGAAGGGTGGAGCTGAAAACGATCATGGGTTACCGGGCGATCTTGGCAGGAGTTGCGCTAGCTGTTGGGCTGGCGTCGGTCGCTGTTGCCGCGCCTGCTCCCGTCGCCAAGCGGGTCGCTATGCCTGTAAAACCCAAGCGCGTTCCGATTGTTTCAGAGACCGAGGGCGCAACCGAACCACTCCGCGCCGGAACACTTGGGTCGTTCACACCATCGATCGTCGATCCGTCACGCAGCCCGGTGCTGACCAATGCGCAAACGAGCGAACGGTCGTTCCGGTTTACGCCATCCGGCAAGAGCGGCGACCGCAAGGCGTTGACGCTTGGCGTGACATCGCGAGTCGTTGCGCAGGCAGATGCGGCGCGCGGTTCGGCGCTGACAGCATTGGCCGCAACACCGACTGGTTATAATGTCGGCCTTTCGGTCGGCTATCTCGGCTTCTCGCTCACCGGTGGTTACAGTCGCCTCGACAGCGAGTTCGGCCCGTCGCGTGAAGGTGTAGACTTGGGCCTCAGCTATCGCGGCAACCGCTGGAAGGCGTCGTTGCAGGCGTCCGGGGAGGTGCCAACGCGTTTGTCACTTGATCCTCTGGCCGGTGAGCGCCGCTATGGGCTGGAGTTGGGCGGCGCCTATGCCGTGACGTCGCGCCTGTCGCTGAATGGCGGCATGCGTTATCAGTTGATCACGCCGCTTGATCCGACATTGCGCCCCGCTGACGAACGTAGCGATCCGGCCGTTTTCCTCGGAACCGCGTTCAGCTTCTAGGTGTCGGTTGCCAGTGAACGACCCGCGTCGGTCGGGCGTGGCGGTGGGGTGCCCAATTGCCTATACGCGCCGTGATGGACGAAATCGAACATGCACACGGCCGATTGGCAGAGGTTCGGGGACGAATTGCTGCGGCTACAAAGCTGGCTGGCCGTGATCTTTCGACCGTCGAATTGATTGCGGTCTCCAAGACCCGGTCGCTTGAGGCGATCACACCGCTGATCGAAGCGGGTCAACGCAGTTTTGGCGAGAACCGGGTCCAGGAAGCGCAGGCGAAATGGCCGAAACTGCGATCAGCCCACGCTGATTTGCGATTGCACCTTGTTGGTCAATTGCAATCAAACAAAGCTGCCGATGCCGTCGAGCTATTCGATGTGATTCACAGCATTGATCGGCCTTCGCTGCTGGTGGCGCTCGCCAAGGCCATGCCTGCCGGGAAACGGTGGCCCGACTGCTATGTCCAGATCAACATTGGTGGCGAGCCGCAGAAAGGCGGCTGTTTGGTCGCCGAATTGCCTGCGCTGCTCGCCGAGGCAGCTCGGCTCGAAGTCCCGATCAAGGGCCTGATGTGCGTGCCTCCGGACGGGATTGAGGCCGCGCCGTTCTTTGCCCTTCTCGCCAAGCTCGCACATCATCACCAGCTTGGCGGCTTGAGCATGGGCATGTCAGGCGATCTCGAAACTGCGGTGATGCTGGGAGCGACCTGTGTTCGGATTGGGACTGCGTTGTTTGGAGCGCGCACTTGACCGATCGATTGCTGATTTTCGACTTCGATGGGGTGATCGCCGACAGTGAAACGGTCTCCAATGCGGTGCTGGCCGACGAATTGACGTCGCTTGGCATGCCGACAACGATTGAGGATGCACTGCACCTTTACATGGGCAAACGATGGGTCGATTGCGCGGCGGCGATCGAGGCGCACTGGGGTCGCTGCCTTCCCGCCGATTTCCATGCACGTTGTGCGGAGGGTGTGCGGTCCCGCCATGATGCCGAAATCCTGCCGGTTCCCGGCGTGGCAGAGTATCTTGATACATTGGGTCCGCGTCCGCGGTGCATCGCCTCGTCAAGCTCGCCGGCGTGGTTGAACACAAATCTCGTTCGTTTTGGGCTTGATCATCATTTTGGTGACCGGCTGTTCAGCGCCGCCGTTCATGTCAAACGCGGCAAGCCCCACCCGGACCTGTTTCTGTACGCAGCAGAAATGATGGCGGCCACGCCGTCTCGCGCCATTGTCATCGAGGATAGTGCAACTGGCGTACAAGCGGGCGTCGCAGCGGGGATGACGGTCATTGGCATGTGTGCGGGCGGCCATATCCGGCCAGGTCATGCCGACAATTTGCGGAGCGTTGGTGCCAATCATATCGTCGATAGCTATGATGGCCTGGCCGAGATCGTCGCCTCGCTCGGCTAACAGATTTCGATGCGTGCGCCGGGTTTCAGCTGTTCAACAATTGCGATCAGCGCCACCCTGTCAATCGCGACGCAGCCTTCGGTCGGGTTTCCATCGTTCCAGCAATGCAGGAAAATTGCGCTTCCGAGACCGGGTTGGGGCGGCGAGTCGTTGTGGGCGAGCGTGACAATCAGGTCATAGAGCCCATCGTCTCGCCATAGCTGTTCGGCGGACCATCGATGCGGATGCCGGACTGGCCGGTTGTAAGCCGGGTCGGCAGGATCGTCGGACCAGCCATCATCAGGCCGAAGCCAGCGGAATGGCATTGCCGTTGTGATCGCCGTGCGCCCCCGACGGGCAAGGATGGTGCGAACGGCATAGTGCCCGTGTGGCGTCATGCCATCACCCTCGCGCTTCGCATCGCCGTCGCCCGCGCCTGCACGCCCGATTGCACAGGGATATGTCACACCGAACGCCGACAGTGTATGAGCCGCGGTATCGACGCGGATCACATCAAATGGCCGGTTCGGTCTCGCTTGGTCGCGAGATAGCCCGCGTTATGATGTCCTTCGCCGGCACGGAGCGGGACACGCTCAGTGACGCGGACGCCGGCCGCCTCCAGACCCGCGACCTTGTCGGGATTATTCGTCAAAAGCCGTACACTGGCAAAACCAAGCAAAGCTAGGATTTGCGCCGCGAGCCCGAATTCGCGCTCATCGACCTCAAAACCCAGCCGCAGGTTGGCATCGACGGTGTCAAAACCCTGATCCTGTAGCTGATAAGCCCGAAGTTTGTTGAGCAACCCGATTCCGCGACCTTCCTGCTGAAGATACAAAATGATGCCGCCACCAGCTGCTGTGACCGCTGCAATCGCTGCTCGCAACTGAGGTCCGCAATCGCATTTGAGTGAGCCGAGCACATCTCCGGTCAGGCAGGCTGAATGCAGCCGGGTCAGCGCGGCGGCGCTCCGCGGCGGGTCTCCGACGATCAATGCCAGGTGCTCCGGGCCTCCATCAGCGGCGCGGAAAGCGACGATTTCAGTGTCCTCCGCCCCTTCAAGTGGAAGTTTGGCGCGGGCGGAGATGCGCAAGCCCCCGGCCGCGGAATAGCCGAGCACATCGGAAGCACCGACCGCAAGCAGGTCGTTTCCAGCAGGCGCGACGAATAGCGCGGGCAACAGCCCCGCCAGCTTGGCGAGTCGAATGGCTGCTGCTGCCGCCGATGCGTCGCCGACCGGGATGGTCTGATATGGCCCGTTCAGCGGCGTCGCCAGATCGCGGACCGGGTCGGCGGCCGCAAGCGACTCGGTCAGGCCCATCCAGGCCGAGCGCCGGATTCGGACCGGCCCGGCGGCGGCTGCGGCGCGCTGGTTGACAATATTCAACGTGGCAGCCCGGGAATGACTGAGGAGCAGGTCAGCCCGCCCGGCCAATTCGAGTTCGGCGAGACTCGCGCTATCAGCCAGTTCGACCGACAGGACCGCATCAGCCCCTATCCGCACCGCGCGGCCGCGCTTAAGTTCGTCGATCGCGCGTGCAACAAGGATTGCCGCGTTCAGAGGTCGAACTCCGCGATGATCGGAACATGGTCGGATGGTTTGTCCCAGCTGCGCGCCGCTTCAATGACCCGGAACGCTGTCGCCCGGGTAGCGATTTCTGGGCTGGTCCAGATATGATCGAGCCGCCGCCCACGATCTGACGCTGTCCAATCAGCCGCCCGGTAGCTCCACCATGTATAGAGCCGCTCGGGTGCTGGCACGAACTGCCGACCGATATCGGCCCAGTCGTGGCTCGCCAGCAGCAGGTCCATTTTTGCCACCTCAACCGGCGTGTGACTGACCACCCCGAGCAGGGCCTTGTGGCTCCATACGTCGGATGGCAGCGGCGCGATATTCATGTCCCCGACCATGATCGTTGGCTCCCGGAGCGCCTCGGACCAGGTCGTCATCCGATCATAAAAAGCGAGCTTCTGCCTGAACTTGGGGTTTTGATCCGGATCGGGAATGTCGCCACCGGCAGGGACATAGACATTCTCAAGCAGGACGCCATTGGGCAACCGGACGCCAAGGTGGCGCGCCTCGCCATTGTTCTGCCAATCATGGCGGCGGTCGTGGGTGAGCGGGATTCTGGATACAATCGCAACGCCGTGGTGCATCCGTTGGCCATTGGTCAATCGGTGTGGGTAGCCAAGATCATCGAAGATGGCATGCGGAAATACACTGTCCTCGCCTTTGATCTCCTGGAGACAGAGGATATCGGGCGCCTCCTCGCGCAGAAATCGTTCAACGATCGCTGTGCGGGCGCGGACCGAATTGATGTTCCAGCTTGCGACGGAGAATTTCATGATCCGCATCTAGCAGGCTGAGGCGCGGTCCGTCACGCCCATCAAACAGATTAGCCCCCGCTCCGGGGGCATTGGAGCGAGGGCCGTTCTGCGTTCGTCACGCACGCAATCGCCTGACGGCTTGGACAACAGGGGGTAAACTCCGCCCCGCCACACGCTTGCGGTCCAGAAATAGGATGGGAAATGTTGCCTTTCAATGGCCGTTCGCTGCTAACCCGCACGATTTGACGCGCGTTCGCCCCGGCTCAACCCTTTCCGGGCGCGCGACCCCGTGCGCGCGGGTCTCGATAGGTGAATTTCAACCTGCTGATCGGCACATTATACTGGACCCGCGATAGCTGAACCTGAGTCATTGTGCCCTGTGCGTCTAGGGCGCGCCATGCCGACAGAGTTAGTCCGCCCGGCGCACGGCCATCCCGCGTGAAATACAGCGTCAATACGCCGTATTCCGGGTGTTTGCGGTCGCGCGTCTGCACTGTGACGAAACCCGGAAGGCCGCCGTCTGCGGGCCCGAGTTCTCGTGCAAAGCCATCCAGGCTAATTGTTGGATCGAGCAATACTGCAAGGGGTGTTCCCCGAAGGGGCCATTTTGACACCTGCGCGACCTCATAGTCGATCAAAGTCAGCGTTCGTCCATCTGCGATGATCAGGATGGGCACTGAAGACTCATATTCAAATCGCACCCTGCCGGGCCGGGACAGCGCAAGGGTTCCGCGCGTCACTGCGCCGCCCGCCGAGGTTTGCACAAAATCGGCGGTCATT
>JAYVLC010000197.1:0-3473 GCA_043759675.1 Sphingosinicellaceae bacterium | reverse complement strand
CTCTCCCCTCGAGGGAGAGGGTTCTAGTGTTCCCCCCGTCCTTCCTTGACGAACTGCGCGCCCGCGTTGGCTTGGTGCAGGTCATTTCGCGGCGCGTGAAGCTGACGAAGGCAGGGCGGGAGTGGAAGGGCTGCTGCCCGTTCCACAATGAGAAGACCCCAAGCTTTTATGTTAATGAAGACAAGGGTTTCTACCATTGTTTCGGCTGCGGCGTGCACGGCGATGTCATCCGCTTTGTGGTCGAGCAGGAGGGACTGCGGTTCCCCGAAGCAGTCAAGGCCCTGGCGGCTGAGGCCGGACTTGAGGTACCGGAGGAGAGCCCGGAAGCGCGGGCCAAGGCCAAGGTTGCCGACAGCCTGCACGAAGTAATGGCTGCGGCCTCTGCCTGGTATGCAGCCCAGCTCAGCGGTTTGTCCGGGTCCAACGCGCGGCAATATGTTGAATCACGTGGACTGACGGCAGAGACTGTCAAACGGTTCGCGCTTGGCTACGCGCCCGATGGCAACAAGCTGCGCAACGGCTTGAAAGATGTCCCGGAAGCGATGCTGACCGAAGCTGGTCTCATCGGCCATGCCGAGGACAGGACGGACAGCTATGATCGGTTCCGCAACCGGCTGATGTTTGCCATTCGCAATCCGCGCGGGCAGGTCGTCGGCTTTGGCGGTCGCATCCTTGGCGACGGCCAGCCGAAATATCTGAACTCTCCCGACACGCCGCTCTTTGACAAGGGACGGCTGCTCTACAATCTCGACCAGGCCGGGCCGGTGGCGCGGAAGTCAGGGCGCTTGATCGTCGTCGAGGGCTATATGGACGTCATCGCCATTGCGCAGGCAGGGTTTGCGGACAGCGTCGCGCCGCTCGGCACGGCGGTCACCGAGCAGCAATTGCAGCTGATGTGGCGCGTGGTGCCGGAGCCAATCATGTGCTTCGACGGCGATGCAGCCGGACAGCGCGCTGCCCTCCGCGCTGCGACGCGCGCCCTGCCGCTGCTTGAACCCGGTCGGTCCCTGCGCTTTGCAACGCTGCCACCCGGCATTGACCCAGATGATCTGGTCCGCGCCAAGGGGGCCGCCGCGTTCGAGGCGGTGATTGCCGCAGCCGAGCCGCTGATCGACCGGCTATGGAACAGCGAAATCGCCGGGGCTGACCTTGCAACGCCGGAACGGCGGGCCGGGGCGCGGGAGGCGTTACGTGAACATTCACGCGCCATCACCCATGCCGATGTCCGGGCACTGTATGATGCCGAATTCCGCAACCGGTTCGACGCCGCATTTTTCGCCCGGCCCGAACGGCCAGCCTTCAAGCGTGGCACCAGGCCCGTCGCCCCGCCTGCCCGGGCGTCCGCCGCGCTCAAGGCGCGACTCGATCCCGACTCGGTCTGGACCAGCGCGATCCTGTGCGGGCTGCTCAATCACCCGCGCCTGATTTCGGAGTTCGTCGAGGAACTGGCGGCGCTCGAAATCAGCGATACACGGGGGAGCCGCCTGCTTGCGGCGCTGCTCGATATTGCGGTGCAACAGCCCGACCTTGACAATCAGCAGCTCAGCCACACATTAGCCGGGTATAATTATACCGCACTGGCAGATGATGTGCGGCAGGCCAACCCGATCAACTTCTCGTTCACGCGCCCGGACGCGCCCGCCGACATGGCGCGGGACGATCTGAAGGCCGTACTCGAAAGCCTGATCGCCCGCCGCGGCATTGCCGGGGCACTGTATGATGCCACCGCGCGCTATCAGGCAAGCGGGATGCAGGACGATTGGGACGAACAGCAGCGGCTCCTGCGCGAGCGGGACCGCATCGGCGAAACGATGAAACAATTGGCGCAGACCCGCCGCGAGGCGGACGCAGCGCAGTAGAGAGCAACGGATATCATGGCAAAGATTGTGGCTTCGGATGCATCAGACAAGGCCGAAGGCGGCGATGCGCCGCTGATCGACCTCAATGAAGGCAACATCAAGAAAGTGATCACCCGCGCCAAAAAGCGGGGCTACATCACCTATGACGAACTGAACGAAGCTCTGCCCCAGGACCAGATGACCTCCGAGCAGATCGAGGACATCATGTCGGCGCTGTCCGAAATGGGCATCAACATCGTCGAGAATGAGGAGCAGGGTGAGGAAGGCGAGGCCACGCCACCTGCGGCCGAAGAGGAAGAGGAAGAAACCCCCGCTGGGGCCGACGAAGGCCTTGCCGCCGCGCCGATCACCACCGTCACCAAGGAAAAGCTCGACCGCACCGACGATCCGGTGCGGATGTACCTGCGCGAGATGGGGGCGGTCGAACTGCTCAGCCGCGAGGGTGAGATCGCCATCGCCAAGCGCATTGAGGCCGGCCGCGACACCATGATCGCCGGGCTGTGCGAAAGCCCGCTGACCTTCAACGCGATGATCGACTGGTCAAACGCTCTCAACGATGGCCGGATGCAGCTGCGCGAGATCCTCGACCTTGACGCGATGCTGTCGAAAGGCCCGACCGAGGAGCAGGTTGAGGGCGGCGAGGATGCGCCCGACCTGCCGACCGTCGCCTACAAGGAAGACGAGGACGAATCCGCCAAGGAGGAGGCGGCACCGGCGTCTGACGACAATGACGAGGAAAATCTCACCGAACGCCGCGCGCCGCGCCCGTCCGACGATGAGGAGGAGGACAACACCCTCAGTCTTGCGCAGATGGAGGAGCAGCTGAAGCCGGCCGCGCTCGAAAAATTCGCACAGATCACCGCAGCCTACAAGAAGTTCACCAAGCTCCAGGACGCCCGGATGGCGGCGATGCACGGCGACGCCGAATTCGGCAACGCCGACGAGCGCAAATATCAAAAGCTGCGCGCCGAGCTGACCGAACTCGTCGGCGAGGTGGCATTCAACAATAGCAAGATCGAATTCCTCGTCGATCAGCTCTATGGCTACAACCGTCGGCTGATGGCGCTGGGCGGCCAGATTCTGCGCCTTGCCGAACGCCACCGCATCAACCGCAAGGCCTTCCTCGACAGCTATCTTGGCCATGAACTTGATGAAACTTGGCTCGATTCAGTGCGCAGCCTCGACAAGAAATGGACCGCCTTTGCCGAAGCCGAGGGCGACTCGGTCGAGAAAATCCGCCGCGAAGTCGGCGACATCGCCACTGCCATCGGCGTCGACCTCCAGGAATATCGCCGCGTCGTCAACATGGTCCAGAAAGCCGAGCGCGAGGCCCGGATCGCCAAAAAGGAAATGGTCGAGGCAAATCTGCGTTTGGTCATCTCCATTGCCAAGAAATACACCAATCGCGGCCTGCAATTCCTTGATCTCATTCAGGAAGGCAATATCGGCCTGATGAAAGCCGTCGACAAATTCGAATATCGCCGCGGCTATAAATTCAGCACGTACGCGACCTGGTGGATCCGCCAGGCCATCACCCGCTCAATCGCCGATCAGGCGCGCACCATCCGCATCCCCGTGCACATGATCGAGACGATCAACAAACTGGTCCGCACC
>JAYVLC010000196.1:0-7091 GCA_043759675.1 Sphingosinicellaceae bacterium | reverse complement strand
TCAACGGGGCGCTCGCGGACGATCTCGCCGCCGCCGCTGCGCTGTCCGATCGTGCGAATGATGAAGGTCATCTGCGCCCTACCAATAATAGAAGACGCTGATGATGTGCGCGATGAGCGCAGCAATCAGCAGGAATGTTGCGGGCACGTGGATATATAGCCAGATTTCAAGCAGGGTCCGGATCCGGACATGCCGCCGTGCGACGCCAAGTGCCGCTGCCTTGCGTTCGAGGAGGCCGATGATCTGAAGCAGGCGTTTGTCGGCGAGCGGGCCAGCGGCCTTCACCTCTGCGGCCAGCGCGCTCAGTGCGCGGGTCGTCCCACAACTTGCCTGATCGCCCTTTAGGCGCCGCAACACGCCACCACCGATCGGGCTGTCCTCCATCGACATCCGGACAATATCGCTATGGTGGCGATCAAGCGGCAGTGACGCATCATGGAGCTGTCGGTCGATCGAACCGATATTTATCAGCATCTGCGGTTGGGTGAGCTCCCCGCGATTGGCGCTCAGCGCCTGCGGCAGGCGCGCGTAGGCGACAATGCCGAAAACGCCCGTGCCAATCACGATCATCATCGTCACATAGGCGAGCGTGTGGACGTTCCAGCCAAACTGAAAGCCGGTATGCAGGGTCGCCAGAACGATCAGCGACAAGCCAAGATAGACATGCGCGGAGGTCCAGGCTTTCAGCGAATATGCCGCGCGGCTGATGCTACGCTTGCGGACCCCGAGCGCGGTCAGCCAAAGGATAATCAAGACGCTGACAATCCCGAGGAAATAGCCGTATGGGGTGCCGCCATTCGGGCGAGGATTGGCGTCGATCAGCAAATAGGCGACCCAGGCAATCAGCGATATCACGGCCGCAATTTTCAGCCAGTAAAAGCTGGAATAGCGCAGGAAACCGTCATGGGCAGCGCTGGTATTGCGGGCACGTGCCACCTAACGCGCCTTTGCCGAGATCGATGAGACCGAAAGGAATGCCTCCGGGGATACACGGATTGCCGCCCCGGTCGGACAAGCCCGCACACAGGCGGGGCCGCCATCCTGCCCCTTGCACATGTCGCACTTCACCGCTTTCTTGGGGACTTCGACACCGCCCTTTTTCGCCTGCTTGTAGCTCCAGACCTTGCTGGGTTCGCCAGGGCCGGGCCCTGCACCGAATAGCAGCCAGTTCATCAAACTCGGCTTGGGGGGTGGAACCTTGTCCATCCGGATAACGCCATAGGGGCAATTGCGCTGACAATTCCCGCAACCAATGCAGCTGTCCTCGATAAACACTTCGCCGTCTGCGCCGCGCTGAATGGCATTCGGCGGGCAATCGGCCATGCAGTGCGGATGCTCGCAGTGACGGCATGATGTTGGGACGTGGAGGTGGGCAAACCCCTTACCGGCTTCCCGATCAAGTCGTGACAGGCCATCATGGCTGTCAGCGCAGGCCTTTTCACAATTGTCACAGCCAACGCACAGATTTTGGTCGATAAGCAACACATCGGTCGCCTCGCCGACACCATTCTCGACGAGGAAGTTGGCAACCGACGAATACATGTCGACCGCGCTGCCAAAGCTCTCCTTTTTGGTTTCGATAAAGGAATTCAACTCGCGGCGGGCCGCCATCTCGGTCCGGATATTGGCAGCGAGCTGCGGTTTGGCGGCAAGAACCCGGGCAAACGCATCACCGTTGATCTGGACCACCTCCGATTTGACCGCTGCGCGAACGGTGGCGGTCCGGCGCCCCCCGTCCAGCAGGGCCATTTCACCGATATATGTTCCTGCCGGCAGGTAGCGGACGAAAATCGGTTTGCCGCCGATGATCTTCTCGACGACCATCGAGCCCGAGCGGATGATGAAGATGTCATTCCCCTCTTCGCCCTCGGTCACCACGGGCTGACCGGCGCTGATCCGTTTGGTCTCGGCCGACTGAAGGACTTCGACCAGATCCGCCGGGTTCAGCCCGGACCGGAAAATCTGCAGCAGCAGCCGCTCGGTCGTGATACGGTTGATCGTGCGCTTGGCGCTTGGGACCGAGCCCATCAGCTTGAGCGCCGCGGTCCGCGAGACCTCGACACAGACCGCATCGACCGCCGCGCGAATGGTTGCGCCGCGCCGACGTCCCGAAATCAGGCCGACTTCGCCGAAAATCGAGCCGGTCGGGATCGGCACCACCATGGTCGGGTCGGTCGGATTGATCTCGACATGGATGAGGCCATCGGCAATTCCGAACAGCGACGATCCGATATCGTTCCGTAGGAAGACGGGCTCGCCCTTTTTGTAGGCCCGAACCTCTGAATCCAGCAAAAACTCGCGCATTTGCAACGGGGACATGTCGTTCAGAATTTCGACCCTGGTCCGCAGGAATTCGAGCCATTCGACGACCGAACGCTTGCCGGGCAGACCCTGTAGCTTGGCCTCCAATATCGGTTCATCGGCCGGTTTCAGGTCTTGGTTGCCGTTGATGAATTCCACGACGTCATAGCCCTGGTTCATGCAGTGCTTGATCAGCGGATAGCCGGCCAGCGCGCCAATCGCATAAATTCCCGGGGCCGTCGTTTCGAACACCGGCGACAGTTGCGGATAGGCCTCCCGATCCTCGCTGGTGAACTGGATACCGCAGCTTTCGACAAATTTGCGCGGCGCGGCCGAGCCCATCCGGGCAATGACCCGGTTGCAGGGCAGGCGGATCTCGCCCTCACGGGTGTCGATGATCATGATATCGCGCTCGATCCGGATCGGGCTTGATTCGAGCAGGACGTTGACGCGTCCGGCAGTCTGGGCCGCCAGCAGCGCCTTGGTGTTGGCGTCCTTCGACTTGGCAAAATCGGCGGAGCGGTTCATCAAAGAGACGGTGTTGCGCTGCTCGGGATCTGCTGCGAGACCGAGCGCGTTCTCGATACCGGCGTCACCGCCACCCACGACGATAATATGTTCATCAACATATTCGGCCGGGTCATTGAGCTGATATTGGACGTGCTCCTGATTCGCGCCATCGCACCGCATCAGGTTGGGGTTGCCCTGCGTCCCGATCGCCATGATGATGGTCTCGGCATGCACGATGTCGCCGGAGGTTAACGTGATCTCGAAATCGCCGATAGAACCGGTGACCGACTTCACTTCCGACTTGTAGCGGACGTTGACGCCCGCCTTTTTGGTGTCGGCTGACCATTGTTCCAGAATCGCTTCGCGCTTGCCTGCGCCGAAGTCGGCATCGCTGCGCAGCACCAGCTGGGCGGGCGTCGCCATGACGTGCTTGCCGCGCTGATATTTGAAGATTGTATCAGACAAATGGTCGGTTTTTTCGAGCAGGACATGCGAGAGCCCGAGCACGGCAGCGCGGGCTGCAGCGCTCATTCCGGCGGGTCCAGACCCGACAATTGCAATGCGAACCTTGGCCATGCCCCCCCGCCGTATTCCCGCACTGCATTATCAACAGGAGAGCGGGGCAATTGCAAGCACATCACGGGACAAGCTAGGGTGATTTTGGTTGGCGCGCGGAATTTTTTGAGTCGCTGATCCGGGAGTCGGCTGAATCATGGTCGCAGAGGTTGGGCTTTTCGCCCTTATCGTCGCGTTTGCGTTGTCGTTGGTGCAGTCGACTGTTCCTCTGGTCGGCGCGGCGCGTGGTGATCCGGCGCTGATTGAGGTCGGTCGATTCGCCGCTGTCACGCAACTCTTGCTGGTTGCGCTGGCGTTCGGGCTGCTCGTCTTTGCGTTTGTCGCCGGTGATTTTTCGATTGCGCTGGTTGCACAGCATTCCCACTCGACCCAGCCGACAGCGTATCGATTCGCAGCGACCTGGGGAAATCACGAAGGTTCAATGCTGCTCTGGGTGCTGATTCTTGCCAGCTTCGGGGTGGCGGTAGCGGTGTTCGGCGACAACCTGCGGCAGGCGTTTCAGGCCCGCGTCCTGGCGGTCCAGGGTATGATCGGTGCGGCGTTTCTCGCGTTTTTGCTTTTCACTTCCAACCCGTTTGCGCGCTTGTCGCCGCGCGCGCTGGATGGGGCAGAGCTCAACCCGCTTTTGCAAGACCCTGGTCTCGTATTCCACCCGCCGCTGCTTTACACCGGCTACGTTGGCTTCTCGGTGACCTTTGCCTTTGCGGTCGCCGCCCTGATCGAGGGACGCGTCGATGCCGCCTGGGCCCGGTGGGTCCGTCCGTGGGTGCTCGCCGCCTGGATATTCCTGACCTGCGGCATCTCACTTGGTAGTTTCTGGGCTTATTATGAACTTGGGTGGGGCGGCTTCTGGTTCTGGGACCCGGTCGAGAACGCTTCGCTGATGCCGTGGTTGCTTGGGACCGCGCTGCTGCATTCAGCGATCGTGCTCGAGAAGCGCGGCGCACTGGTTAGCTGGACGATATTGCTGGCCATTCTCACCTTTTCGCTCAGCCTGATCGGGACATTCCTTGTGCGTTCGGGAATCCTTACGAGCGTGCATGCCTTTGCTGTCGATGCGACGCGAGGCGTGTATATCCTTGCGCTGATTGCCGGGGCCACAGGTGGCGCGCTTGCGCTTTTTGCGTGGCGGGCGCCGTCGATGCGCTCGGGCGCATTGTTCGGCGCGGTGAGTCGGGAGGCCGGGCTCACTCTGAATAATCTGCTGCTGATGATCGCAACCGCGACGGTATTCCTCGGCACATTCTATCCGGTCGCGATGGAAGCGCTATCCACCGATAAAATTTCGGTCGGACCGCCATTCTACAAAGCAACCTTCATCCCGGTCTTCGGCCTGTTGTTGGGGCTCGTCACGATCGGACCGACGCTTGCGTGGAAGCGCGATGATCCGGGTCGGATTTGGAGGCAGGTGCGGATACCGGCGGGGATTGCTCTCGCCGTTTTTGCGATTGCAGTGGCGGCAGGCGGGCTCAAAGTGGCGCTGGCGGCGTTCGGCCTCGGCATCGCCACCTGGTTGGTCCTTGGCAGCGCATCGATTCTGGCGCGCCGGTGGCGGGTCGGGCAGGGGGCGGACTCTTCCGCGTGGAAATTGGCGAAGGCCACGCCGCTGGCGGTCTATGGCATGGCGTTGGCCCACGCCGGGTTGGGTGTCACCTCTGCCGGTTTGAGCGCGATGTATGCTTGGGAAAGCTCGAAAATTCTGGTGATGCAGCCGGGGCAAGTTGTGCCAATCGGCGGGTTGGAAGTCGGGCTGCTGTCGATAACCGAGGCGGGCGGGCCCAATTATACCGCTGAACAGGGTCATTTTGCGCTCCGGCGGGGCGACACATACCACGAGATGATCTCCGAGCGCCGGAGTTACCCCGCCAGCGGATCGCAGACGACTGAGGCAGCAATCGAATCCCATGTCCTTGGCAACTACTATATTGCGATTGGCGAACGGCAGGGCGGCGGACTTGTTGTGCGACTGTACCACCACCCACTTGTCGGCTGGATTTGGGGTGGGGCGTTGATGATGGCGTTCGGCGGGCTGTGCTCACTCGCCGACCGGCGTTTTCGCATCGGGCTTCCATCACGCATCACGCTTGATCCAGGACTTGTGCCGGCATGAAGCGCGTGATTTTCATCCTGCCTGTGCTGGTTTTTGCAGGCGTCATCGGCGCGTTCGTGGACGGGTTGCAGCGTGATCCCTCCCAAATCCCATCGGTGCTGATCGACCGACCGTTGCCCCAGTTCGATTTGCCGGGCGTGAACCGCGGCGCACCTGGGTTTGCGACTCAGGAGTTCAAGGGCGAGCCAAAGCTGCTGAATGTCTTCGCATCCTGGTGTGGTGCCTGCCGCCAGGAACATCCGTTCCTGATGGGGCTGAAAGACCAGGGTGTGCTGATCTATGGTCTGGATTGGAAAGACAAGCCGGCCGACGGTGCAGCCTGGCTCGTGGAGTTCGGTGATCCGTACACAAAGACGGCAAATGACGAGAATGGCCGGACGGGGATTGATCTTGGCGTGACCGGAGCCCCCGAAACCTTCGTGGTCGATCGGCGGGGCCGGGTCCGCTACAAGCAGATCGGGCCGATCAGTCCCGAGGTGTGGGCCGACACCATCAAGCCGTTGATGGACAAATTGCGGCGCGAGTCATGAAGTGGCTGGCGCTGTTATTTCTGGTGTGGACCGGCACCGCGCAGGCGGTCCAGCCCGACGAACAGCTGGCCGACCCAAAATTGGAATCCCGGGCCCGGGAGATCAGCCAGGGGTTGCGCTGTGTGGTTTGCCAGAACCAGTCCATCGACGATTCGGATGCGCCGCTGGCTCGCGACCTCCGCATTCTGCTGCGCGAACAACTGGTAAAAGGCGCCACCGACGAACAGGCCAAGGACTTTCTGGTCTCGCGCTACGGACATTATGTGCTCCTGAGTCCACCGTTTCAGGTCTCGACGCTCGCACTGTGGCTTGGGCCGCTGGCGATGTTTCTGGCCGGCGGTGCGGGGACCGCGATTTATGTGCGCCGCCGCCGCGTCCCTGCGGCCCCGGCCGTGCTGACCACAGATGAACAACAGCGCCTCGATGCGCTGCTGAAAGGGGATAAGTCTTGACGCTCTGGGCCATTTTGACAGTGATGACGGCCATCGCGAGCGCTGCGGTCGCGGTCCCGCTGGCGCGCCGGTATGATGTCTGGCGTACCCGCGGGGATGCTTTGACGGTGTTGCGCGAACAGCTCCGCGATCTTGACGCGATGCCCGACGCGCTAGCCGGGCCGTTGCGGGTGGAGATCCAGCGCCGGATATTGGCAGAAGGGCAAGATGTGGCGGCGGCGCCGAGGCCAGTCGCAGCCGGGCTGCGCGTCTGGCTCGCGATCGGAACGGCGGCGATCATCGCTGGCCTGTCGACCGGCCTCTATATTTCCCTTGGGCGGCCTGATCTGGCCGAAGCGTCGCCGACTGCTCCGCAAGTGACGGCAAGCGCTGAGTCCGCGGGTGATGTGTCCGGCATGATCGGGCAGCTTGAGAGCAAATTAGCCAGCAATCCGAAGGACCCGGAAGGCTGGCGGATGCTCGGCTGGTCCTATTTCCAGACCCGCCGATTTGCGGACGCTGCGGAGGCGTATCGCAAGGCCGCCGAGCTTGCCCCGGCAGACGCCGGCTATGTTTCAGCGATGGGGGAGGCGTTGGCGCAATCGGCTGGCGGGACTGTGACCCCCGCTGCGC
>JAYVLC010000195.1:0-1961 GCA_043759675.1 Sphingosinicellaceae bacterium | reverse complement strand
CTGAATGCCCGGATCAACCGCGACGTCAACGCCGAGGACACCGTGCTGGTCCAGCGCGTCCAGGCCGGCATGGCCTCATCCAGCTTTTCCGTCGGCCATCTGAGCGAAACCGAAGTCTGCCTGCGCAGCTTCGCCGCCAAGCTGCGGCGCATCATTCCCGAAGCCCGGCTTCATTCTCCTCCGGCGCCCGGCTGGAGCCGCCGCCATTTGCAATCGGTACCAACAGAATGACCAAGCGATATGATGCCCTGATCATCGGCGGCGGCCACAATGGTTTGGTCTGCGCCTTCTATCTGGCGCGGGCCGGGCTGAAAGTCCGTATCCTCGAACGCCGCCACATCGTCGGCGGGGCGGCGGTAACGGAGGAATTCCATCCCGGCTTTCGCAATTCCACCGCGAGCTACACCGTCAGCCTACTGCGCCCCAAGGTCATCAAGGACATGCGGCTGCACGAGCGCGGCTGGCGGATTATCGAGCGGACGATCAGCAATTTCTTCCCGCATGATGATGGCTATCTGAAACTTGGCGGCGGGACCGCCCGCACCCAGGCCGAATTTGCGCGCTTTTCGCCCAAAGACGCCGAGACCTTCCCCAAATATGAGGAAGCGCTGGAGCGGGTGGCCGAGGTGTTGCGCGATATGGCGCTGACCACGCCGCCCAACGTCGGGGGTGGCGTCCGCGCCCTGATCGCCGCCGCAGCCCAGGGGCGCAAATTGGCCGGCCTGTCGATTGAGGCCCAGCGCGACGTCATGGACCTGTTCATCAAATCGGCGCGCAGCTTCCTCGATAGCTGGTACGAGGACGAACATATCAAGGCGGCGTTCGGCTTTGACGCAGTCGTTGGCAACTATGCCAGCCCCGATACACCGGGAAGCGCCTATGTCCTGCTCCACCACGTGTTCGGGGAGATCAATGGCAAAAAGGGGATGTGGGGCCACAGCGTCGGTGGGATGGGGGAGATCACCCGCTACATGGCCGAGGCCTGCGTCGATATGGGCGTTGAGATCAGTCTTGAGGCCCCGGTCGCCAAAGTGCTGGTCGAGGGCGGCAAGGTCGCCGGGGTCCGGCTGGAGAGCGGCGAGGAGATTGCAGCTGGTATTGTCGCCGCCAATGTCGGCCCGGCCCTGCTGTTCCGTCAGTTGGTGGACCGATCCGACATGACGTCGGAATTTGCGCGGCGGATGGACAATTTCAAGGCCGGGTCGGGGACGTTCCGGATGAATGTCGCGCTGTCCGAATTGCCGGACTTCACCGTGCTTCCCGGCAAGGAAAAGGCTGAGCATCATACCTGCGGGATCATCATTTCCCCGACGCTCGATTATATGGACAAAGCGTTCACCGATGCCAAAGCCTTCGGCTGGTCGAAGGAGCCCATCGTCGAGATGAAGCTGCCGACCAGCGTCGACGACAGCCTTGCCCCGTCCGGCCAGCACATCGCCAGCCTGTTCTGCCAGCAGTTCGCGCCAGTTTTGCCCGACGGTCGCAATTGGGACGATGAGAAGGGCAAGGCCGCCGATCTGATCATCGACACTGTCACCAAACACGCCCCCAATTTCCGCGCGTCGATCATCGCCACGCAAATCCATTCCCCGCTCGACCTCGAACGCAAATTCGGGCTGATCGGCGGCGACATCATGCACGGCCACATGTCGCTCGACCAACTGTGGAGCGCCCGCCCCGTCCTCGGTCACGGCGACTACCGCGCCCCGATCAAGGGCCTGTACATGTGCGGCGCCGGCACCCACCCCGGCGGAGGGGTAACAGGTGCGCCCGGCCATAACGCAGCGCATGAAATTTTGCGGGACCAGTCGATGTTCGGGCGGTTGTTCGGCTGACGGTCTCTAGGTCGCGGGCACCTCGCGCGGCCGCAGCCAATAAAGCGGGACCGCTGTTAACATCAGCCCGATGCTCAGCCCGAGCGCTTCCGGGCCGGACCCCCACAGCACCCACGCACAGAAGGG
>JAYVLC010000194.1:0-4197 GCA_043759675.1 Sphingosinicellaceae bacterium | reverse complement strand
CCTGTGCGGCGGTCAGCAAGGCATCGAACGAGGCTTGCAGACAGTCGGCATAGAAGGCGGGATCGGGGATCATCACGCGGTCCGAGGTGAACGAAATCGCGATAGTATCCCCGTAGCTATAGACCGGATGGATCAATCCCATGCCGTCCAGCACGGGACCGGTGCCAATCTGGCTAACCATTTTTGCACCCGCCATGTAGATCGGCTGGCGGGGTCCGGGGACGTTGGTCACCACGCAGTTGAAGACCGGGTTGATCCGGTTGGCGAGGCCGAGGCCGGTATAGAGGCGCGCCCCCAGCCCGGCGAGGGCGGCCGGCATGAACTGGCTATATTCGGTCAGAGTCCGGGCCCCGACGGCGTTGGTCAAGGCCTTGGAATTGATGGTGCCTTCATGCACGGCCTTCAGCCGCTCAACCGGGTCGGCAATATGGGTGCCAAGTTGGACAACCATCGCCGAGACAAGGTTTCCGAGCGCGCCCTTTTCACCCTCAGCGCGGACCGAAATTGGCGCCATTGCGGTCATCGATTCGGCGGGAAGTTCGCCCTTTGAGTCCAGATAGGCCCGCAACGCCCCACCGACCACGGACAGCATCACATCATTGACGGTCGGGCCCGGTATCGCAGCGCGGATCGCCTTCACATCGGACATTTTGAAGTTGCGGCCTTCGATGACACGGTGCGGTCCGACGCTGCCGTTGAAACGGGTGCGCGGTGGCCGGAAGCCAGGTGTCGTAAGTTCGCCTTTGCCAAGGCCTGCACCGAGGCGGGCCAGACCTGGGACGGATTGCGCCATGACCTGAGCGAGCCGGAAGGGTTGACGCAAATTGTTAATATAGCTGCGGAACAGCAGCTCGCCAACGCCGGGCCTCTTCTCCGCCTTCCAGGTATCGGCAGGCGGAGGGGCTGGTTCGGGTTCAAGGCTGTGGATTGCCGACGTCATGTCAACGCCGGACATGCCATCGATTGCGGCGTGGTGAACCTTCGACAACAGCGCGAAACAGCCCTTCGGCAGTCCCGGAATATTGTCCAGACCCTCAATGACCGTGAACTCCCACAGTGGCTTGTCCATGTCCATCGGGCGGGCGTGGAGCCGGGCGGCCTGTATGCAAAGCTGCCGCCAGTCACCCGGCGCAGGCAGGGCGATGTGCCGGGTATGAAACTCGATATCGAAATCGGCATCCTCCACCCAGTAAGGATGGTCGAGATTGCCCGGAACGTGAACGAGCTTTTGCCGGAACGCCCGCGCGCCACCAAGGCGTGCTTCGATATGGGCGAGGATGTCCTTGAACCGGACGAAGCCGCCGGGAGCGGTCGATGGGTCGTAAATCGCGAGCGACCCGATATGCATCGGTGTATTGCGGGTTTCAAAATAGACGAACGACGCGTCTTGACCACTCAATTGCTGCATGATCGTCTCTCCCCAAGTGCGTCGCCGGTTTCCGGCTAACTATTCATGTTGCAGTGCAGCATAAATGGAGAAGAGTCAAGGGGCTGGCATGATCCGAATGCTAGAGCGGGAGCAGTCACCATGCGAGAAACCGGTCGCATTCGTTACCCACTCTAACATTTCAGGCGCGGTTCCGCGCTAGGGCCGATGCAATGTCGGTCTGCGCGAAATCATTGCCGATATACAGCAGCGGCGCGTCGAGCTGTCGCGCGAGGGTGTAGGCGTAGATGTCGCCCATATTGAGGTGTGCGGGATGGATACCCTTGCCCCATTTGCGATAGTTGCGGCCTGCCGCCTCGGCGAACGCGGCGGTCACGTCATGAACGTCGAATTCAAGCTCTCTTCGGAAAATTTCCCACACGTCGCGGTGTGACGGGCGCGACGTAACGATGGCCAACTCAACCATCGTTCCGGTCGAAATAGCTAGACGCGACGCGCTGTGTAGTATTTGCAGGCAATCATCACCTTCGGGCTCGCCAAACATTGCGGCGAAGAGCGCCGACGTATCAACGACGATCAAACTGGGGCACCCCATTCGTCGTAAAGATCATCCTGTAATTGCTTACCAGAAAATCCTTCGGTTAGCCGGATTGCCCGGCCCTGTTCAGCGATCGCTCGCAGCCGTGCGAGCCGGTCGTCATCGCCGCGCGCCGGACGGTGGTGCTCTAGTGGCACGATCCGGGCCACGGGTCGCCCATGCCGGGTGAGGAACACAGTCTCACCTTCTTCAGCGCGGCGCGCGAGATCGGTGAGCACGGCTTTGGCAGCAGAGATCGCGACTTGCATGGTTCAAACATGGACCAACAATATGGTCCATGTCAATTGACATTGCCAAGACATCGGGGTGATCGCACGCTACTTCCCGAACCCGAACACGTCCTGATGATAGACACGGTCCTCGATAAGTCCTTCGAGCCAGGTCGACCCTGCTAGGTGGTCGCCGCCGGTTTTGGCCCTGTGGATGCGGATCAGGGTATCGCGGACAGCGGGGGCCATGAATTTTCCGTCTCCGCACAGGAATATCTGACCGCCGGTAGCAACCAGGTCCCACACCAAATCGCGCGCGGCCCAAAGGGCGTCCTGCACATAGCGGTGCGGGTGGCTGGGAAGCTGGCTGAACGCGAGATGCAGCGTCGCAATACCCGACGCCTGCCAGGCTTCCATTTCAGATCGACACAGCCAGTCATGGTCCGGGTGGCGCGCGCCGAAGAATAGCTGGCACGGACCGCTGGCTCCCTGTGCGGCACGCTCAGCAAGGAAGCCGCGAAGCGGCGCGAAGCCGGTGCCGGGTCCGATCAACAGCAACGGCACCCGTTGGTCCGCGGGCGGAGCAAACGGCGGGTTGGGGCGGCGCAGATAGGCGAACACCCGGTCACCCGGTCCCAGATCGCGCATATGCGTCGAGGCAAAGCCCTGATGCTCCCCGATCCCAGACCAGGCGGGGGCGTTGATCGTCCCGACAATCAGGTCGACGGTATCGGGCTGCGCCAGCGGCGACGACGCAATTGAATAGAAGCGCGGGGCAATCGCCGACGACAGCTCAACGAAACTGCCAAGATCAAGTTCAGCCGCCGGATATTTAACCAACAGACCAAGCAGGGTCAGTCGCGGGGCAGCAACTTCGGACATCCAGACGGCCTCCTCGGCCAGTCTGGCCAGTTGACCGCCGGTATGGGGGCAGCGGGTGGCCGCGATCACGGCGTCGAGTGCGCGGCGCGGCATCGGGTCCTGAAGTTCGACAAAGTCTGTCAGCAATTGCCGCACGGTTACAGTTCGACCGATGGGCAGATGGCGAAAGCGTCCGCTTGATCCGTGCGCAACAACTTGCGCCGCACCGTCCACCCCGAGCCGGTCCAGCGCCAGATCGACATGCTGGCGGCGGTTGCGCGCATAGATGGCGAGATGGTCGCCAGCAGCATAATCCTGCCCGGTGGGCAATTTGATCGTCAGGAACCGGGTTGAACCGCGCGGCGCTTCCTGAGCCAAATCCCAAAGGCCGTCGGCAGGCAGGATCATTTCGTCATTGCGGAGAATTTCCATTTCCACCGCCTGGTCGGGCAGCACCGCTGCGCGCGCGTCCCGGCCGTCGACCATTGTCAGCGACAGGCCGGAGGCCTTGGCTGCCTCCCCCTTGGCTCCGAGTGCGGCCCACAGGTCCTTCAGGAAGCTGGCAACCCCACCGTCGAAATCGCCGTCGCCATTGGCTTCGCCCCGCGGGCACAACTGTTGCGCCCCTGTTGCAGCGAAGGCGGCTTCGATCTTCTTGGGGAAAGCCTGGTAATTGGGCCACTGCGAATTGCCGATACCAAGCACGGCAAAGCGGGTGTCGGGCCATTTGGCGTCGGCAAATTGTCCGGCATCAATCGCCGCCTCTGCCGCCAGCGCGCTATCGGGCGCGCGACCATTATAGGTGGCGGTGACCACAATGACGATCCGGTCCTCCGGCAGGGTGCCCAGCGCCTCGTCCATCGAAACCGTACGCGTTTCGAAGCCGTCGGCGGCGGCGCGTTCGGCGATTTCCTCGGCAATGTCGCGGGCGGTTCCAAGCGAGCTGCCATAAACCACCGACAGACGCTGACCCGCGCCGCGCGCGCGCGCCGCATCCGCGCCACCGCTGGTGTTGATCTTCACCGGATCGGCAACCGTCAGTCGTTCGCCGGGTTTGCGCACCCGCACCCGGACCCAGAAATCGTCGGGCTTGATCGACAGCGATTCCTTCAGCGTCATCCGGTAGCCACGCCGGTCAGCGA
>JAYVLC010000193.1:0-12366 GCA_043759675.1 Sphingosinicellaceae bacterium | reverse complement strand
ATCAGCCAGACCCCGCTGGTCCGCAGGCACCGCCAGCTGACCCAGCAGCGCTGCACAGCTGACAGGCATCGCGGGCTGCGCAAGAATCGCCAGCTGCCGCACCGTCTCTGCGACATGATAGAGGACGCTGCCCATGCGAGCCTCGTCGGTCGCCTTCAGTTTCCACGGAGCCTGCGCCGAAATATAGGCATCGCCCTCCCCCACCCGCTTCCAGATCGCATCAAGTGCGTGGTGGATCGCCAGGGACGCCATCGCGGCATCAATTTCAGCGGGCAGCGCGGCAAGGCTGGCGATCACTTCCTTGTCATCGTCCGTCAGCGGACCGGGTTCCGGCACAACCCCGCCACAGTTCTTGGCGATCATCGACAGGCTGCGCTGCGCCAGATTGCCGAGACCATTGGCCAGATCGGCATTGGTGCGCGCGACGATGGCGTCATGGCTGTAGCTGCCGTCACTGCCGAACGGCACTTCACGCAGCAGGAAATAGCGCAGCTGATCAACGCCGTAAGCATCGGCCATCGCCATCGGATCGACGACATTGCCGACCGACTTTGACATTTTCTCACCGCGGTTGAGCACAAAGCCATGGCCGAACGCCTGTTTGGGCAGTGGCAGGTCCGCCGACATCAGGAAGGCCGGCCAATAGACCGCGTGAAATCGCACCACATCCTTGCCGATGACATGCAGATCGGCGGGCCAGCGTTTTGGATCACCCGGATAACCGGCGCTGGTCAGATAATTGGTCAGCGCATCGAGCCAGACATACATGACATGCCCCGGCGCGTCGGGCACCGGTACGCCCCAATCGAAGCTGGTGCGCGAAATCGACAGGTCGTTGAGGCCGCCTTTCACAAAGCCGAGCATCTCGTTACGGCGGCTGTCGGGCTGCACGAATTCCGGATGATCTTCGTACAATTTCATTAGCTTGTCGGCATAGGCTGAGAGGCGGAAGAAATAACTTTCCTCCACCGTCCATTCGACCGGCGTGCCTTGCGGCGACAATTTCTCGCCGGTCTCGGCCGTCGCGATTTCGCCCTCGTCATAATAGGCCTCGTCACGGACCGAATACCAACCTTCGTAGCGCCCGAGATAGATGTCGCCCTTTGCTGCCATCGTCCGCCACAGCGCCTGGCTCGCCAGATAATGGTCGGGATCGGTGGTGCGGATGAAGCGGTCATGGCTGATGTTCAGCCTGGCTTCCATCGCGTGATAATGCGTGATCATTGAATCGGCATAGGCGCGCGGGGAAACCCCTGCGTCACGCGCCGCCTGCGCAATCTTCAGGCCGTGCTCGTCGGTGCCGGTGGTGAAGAATACATCGTCCCCCGCCAGCCGCCGCCCGCGCGCAATGAAATCGGTCGCAATCGCCTCATAAGCATGGCCCATATGCGGGCGGCCATTGGGGTAGGCGATGGCGGTCGTGATGTAGAAGGGGGTGCGGGTCATGCAGAGCGCTTACACGGGGTGCGTACCTGACGAAAGCTAGGACGTTGCTCGATAACCCCAAACAAGGCCGTCATCCTGACGAAAGTCAGGATCTCGCCGGGGGTGGCCGCACATGTCCGGAGGTCCTGACTTTCGTCAGGATGACGGCGTATTTCTTCAATCAGGAGGCCGCGCGTCCTCAATAATGAATCACCCGCCCGTACGCGTCGAGCACGCCTTCGTGCATCATCTCGCTGAGCGTCGGGTGCGGGAAGACGGTGTGCATCAGTTCCGCCTCAGTGGTCTCCAGCTGCCGGGCGACGACATAGCCTTGGATCAGTTCGGTCACTTCGGCCCCGATCATGTGTGCGCCCAGTAGCTCGCCCGTCGCGGCATCGAATACCGTTTTGACGAACCCTTCCGCTTCACCGAGCGCGATGGCCTTGCCATTGCCCTGGAACGGGAAGCGGCCGACCTTGAGCTTACGCCCCCCCTCCCCGGCTTTCGCCTCGGTCAGCCCGACACTTGCGACCTGCGGGCGGGAATAGGTGCAGCCGGGGATGTTGCCGGTGTCGAGCGGATGAACGCCCTTCACGCCGGCGATGGTCTCGACGACGATCACGCCCTCATGACTGGCCTTGTGTGCGAGCCACGGCGGGCCGGTGACGTCGCCGATGGCCCAGACCCCTTCGACATTGGTGCGGCCGTAGCCGTCGGTGTCGATATGGCCCTTGATGGTCTTCACGCCGAGCGCTTCCAGTCCGACATCTTCCGTGTTCGGCGCGATGCCGATGGCGATGATGACGTGGGAGAAGTCTTCGGGTTTGCCGGAGATGGTCGCGGTCACGCCGTCGGCGCGCACGCCGAGCTTTTCGACTGACGCCTTGGTACGGATGTCCATGCCCTGCTTCTTGAGCGCCTTCTCCATGAACGCCGACACCTCGGCATCTTCGACCGGGATCACCCGGTCGAGCATTTCGACGACGGTGACCTTTGCACCCATGTCGCTGTAGAAGCTGGCGAATTCGATGCCGATGGCACCTGAACCGATCACCAGCAGCTTGGTCGGCATCTCCGGCGGCGTCATCGCGGTGCGGTAGGTCCAGACGCGCTTGTCGTCCGCCTTCAGGTGCGGCAGCTCCCGCGCCCGCGCGCCGGTGGCGACGATGATATTCTTCGCGGTCAGCACCCGCTCGCCGACGGTCAGCTGGCCCTTGCCGGTCAATTTGCCGACGCCCTCGACGACGGTGACCTTGTTCTTCTTCATCAGGCCCTTGACGCCGCCGTTGAGCTGATTGGCGACCTTGCGCGACCGTTCGACCACCTTGGCGAGGTCGTAGGACGCCTTCTCGACCGACAGGCCATAGGCGTCGGCATGCGTCATATAATGATAGATTTCCGAAGTCCGCAGCAGCGCCTTGGTCGGAATACACCCCCAGTTGAGGCAGATGCCCCCCAGCCGCTCACGCTCGACAATGGCGACTTTCATCCCAAGCTGCGACGCCCGGATCGCCGCGACGTAACCGCCGGGCCCGGAGCCGAGGATGATGAGGTCGAAGGTTTCAGGCATCTACGCCAACATCGCCAGCGGGTTTTCGCACAGGCGCTTGAATGCCTGCATCAGCGCCGCGCCGTCTGCCCCGTCGATGGCGCGGTGGTCGAAGCTGCCGGTGGCGCTCATCACGGTGGCAATCGCGAGCGCATCACCCACCACATAGGGCCGCTTCTCGCCCGCGCCGATCGCCATGATCATCCCCTGCGGCGGGTTGATGACCGCCTCGAACTGCTTGATGCCGTACATGCCCATATTGGAGAGGCTGGC
Source organism: Sphingosinicellaceae bacterium (assembly GCA_043759675.1). Taxonomy (GTDB): domain Bacteria; phylum Pseudomonadota; class Alphaproteobacteria; order Sphingomonadales; family Sphingomonadaceae; genus JADCGM01. The sequence goes on along the minus strand of JAYVLC010000193.1, from coordinate 9,119 downwards.
GGTGCCGCCCTGATATTCGTGCGGAGCCAGCTTGCCGTCCTTGGCGCGCGCGGCGAGGTCCTTCATCTCGGTCGAGACCGCCGACAGGCTTTTCAAATTCGCGCCCACGATGATCGGCGTGATCAGCCCGGCGGGCAGCGACACCGCCACCGAGATATCGGCACGGCGGTATTTGATCAGGCTGTCACCATTGAAGGCGACATTGCAGGCGGGGACTTCGGTCAGTGCGGCCGCCAATGCCTTAATCAGCATATCGTTGACCGACAGCTTGACACCGCGAGGCTCGAGGCCGGCGTTCAATTCAGTGCGTAACTTCAACATCTTGTCGAGGTTGATGTCGACGGTGAGATAGATGTGCGGGACCTGCTGCTTCGATTCGGTCAGGCGGCGCGCGATGGTTTTGCGCATGTTGGAGAGTTTGACGGTTTCGGACGGGATTGCCGAACCAGCGCCGTCATCCTGACGCACGTCAGGAACTCGTGCGGCCACATGGCTATTCCTAGGGAGGTCCTGACTTGCGTCAGGATGACGGGGGGCGCGGTCAAGATCAGCCTTGACGATGCGGCCGTTCGGGCCGGAGCCGGTGATCGACGCAAGGTCGATGCCCTGCGCCTGTGCGAGGCGGCGGGCGAGTGGAGAGGCCGTAGTGCGGTCGGATGTGGAAAGGCCCCCACCCCGGCCCTCCCCCGCTGATGCGGCGGCGGGTAAAGGCTCCCTGGCTCCCTCCACCGCCTTCGCGGGGGAGGGTTGGGGTGTGGGAGTTGCGGTTGGAGCTGCGGCCCCAGCAACCTCCCCCTCTTCCAGCAGCCGTGCAATCACCTGGCCAACCGGGATCGCGTCCATCCCTTCTGCAACCAGCAACTCCGACACGGTGCCCTCGTCGATGGCTTCAACTTCCATCGTCGCCTTGTCGGTCTCGATCTCGCACAATATGTCGCCGGACTTGACGGTGTCGCCGACCTTCACCACCCATTTGGCGAGCGTCCCAACCTCCATCGTCGGGGACAGCGCTGGCATGGTGATGTCGATCGGCATGAATCAGGCGCTCCGGCAGAATTTTCCCTGTTCTTTTAGGCGGGGCACGCCGCCCGGGCAACAGCTGCGCTAGGCGCGTTTTCCGGCATTGCCCCATTCCACGCTGGAAATGTCCGGCAGAAACAGCGAAACGCGATTCCGACCGTCGCGCTTGGCGGCATAGAGCGCCTGGTCGGCGGCGCGGTACAGTTTTTCAAAACCGCCGGGTTCGGTGCGGTTGTTGACGATCCCGATGCTGACGGTAACCGATGCCCCATCTCCCAGCAGGTCGTCGAGCTTGCAGGCCGCAACCTCCCGCCGGATGCGTTCCGCGAGGATTTGCAACGTGCCACGGCCAGCGCCGGGTGATGCGATGGCAAACTCTTCCCCGCCCATCCGCCCGGCAATTTCAAATGTTTGCAGGCATTGCAACAGCGTCCGGCCAAGCCGCATCAGCACGATATCACCAACGTCATGCCCGTGCGCGTCATTGATCGTCTTGAAATGATCGAGGTCGAGCAGGATGAGCCCCACCGGTTCGTCATCATGCGCCAGCATCGCCTGAATGCGCGATATAAAACCGCGCCGGTTGTAAAGGCCGGTCAGCTGGTCGGTTTCCGACAGCAGCCGTAGCTGCTCACGCTCAAGCGCCGCACTGTCCCGCTCCCGGCGGAAGCGCACAAACCGGTCGGCCAGCGCAATTGCCAGCAGCAGAACCTGGAATGCGGCGGCGATGAACACCGCCTGATCAACGATTTCGGTATGCGCGATGATGCCGAAGTTACGAGCAATCCGCAGCACCAGCGCAAGGATCGGCGGAGTCCAAGCCGCGAGGTAGAATAGCCCGGCGCGACTACCGCGAGAGATGGCAAGGATTGTTCCCGCCAGCACGCTGAGAACCGCCAGCCCGAGCAATAGATCAAACAGCTGCGTCATTCGGTAGGCTGGCGTCAGGCTCTCGAATGATCCCAGCACCGCCGTCACGACGATTGCGACCCCAAGGCCAATCAGAAACCGCAGGAAGGCCTTCGGCAACCGACCGGGCTCGAAAAATGTGACGAAGAAACTGAGGCTGAAAAACATCGTGGCCCCGGCACTCCACAGATTGATGCGGACGCCCCAGGGGCCTGCAAAACCCGGAAATGCCAGAAAAATAACGTTGGACCAGAACAGCGTGTGGATCAGCACGCAACATGTCCACAGCGCGTAATGCGACAAATAATTGTACCGGAGGCCCGCGACCAGAAACAGGCTGTAGATCAACCCTGATGCGATGGCACCGGCGATCATGCCGATCAGCAGCAGCCAGCTTCGGGCGATATCAATATATTCGCTGACCGAGACCGCCCGGACCTTGCGGATCAACTCCCACGACGCCAGACGCTCAAAGCCGATGGTGATCGCAACTGGCTTTGCGGTGCGCGGTGGCACCACAAATTGCATATAGCCGCCGATTGCCCAATGATTTCCGACAGCGTCGGCGTTGATCCGATCATGCCAGTAACTGCCATCAGCATAGCGGATCGTGGCAACAATCGTGCGAAAGCGCGGCTGGTCGATGAGCAATATCCACGGCCCGACAATCGTCTGAACGTCGGTCGGCACAGCAATATGCTGCCAAAGCCAGCGGTCATGATAGCCCGACGGGCTTACCCCGCAGCGATAGGCTTGGCCGTCTGCCGCCACAGGTGCAAGTTCGCCTTTGGTGACGGCCGAACAGAAGCCCGGCCGCAGTTCCACATACGGGGACGCCGCCCGCGCAGTCGTCGGACCGAACAGCGACATCAACGCCAGAACCAGGAAAATCAGTCGCGCCACAGGCCTCACTTGCCAAACTACTGCCACTGAGCATATCGGAAACCGGTTAAGATCGCGATACGTCAACGCCGGTGGCAAACCTGCTTCACCGCAGTGACGACGTCGGCGACCTTCAGCAGCGCGATCTTTTCGAGGTTGGCGGCATAGGGCATCGGCACATCGATGTTGGTCACGCGCAACACCGGGGCATCAAGGTCGTCAAACCCTTCCTCCATGCAGATTGCCATGATTTCCGACGCGATACCGCAGACCGGCCAGCCTTCCTCCGCCACCACAAGGCGGTTGGTCTTTTTCAGACTGGTCAGCACGGTTGCCCGGTCGAGCGGACGCAGGGTGCGCAGGTCAATGACCTCGGCCGAAATCCCCTCGGCCTCAAGCTGGGTTGCGGCATCCAGCGCGACGCCGACCGAGATTGAATAGCCGACGATTGTGACATCGGCTCCGGCGCGGACCACCTTGGCCTTGCCGATCGGTACGACATGGTCGTCGCCAACCGGCACGTCGAACGATACGCCGTACAGCAGCTCATTTTCAAGGAACACCACCGGATCCGGCGAACGGATCGCCGCCTTCAGCAAGCCCTTCGCATCTGCGGCGCTGTACGGTGCCAGCACGATCAAGCCCGGCACGCTGGCGTACCACGGCCCATAATTCTGGCTATGCTGCGCCGCAACGCGGGATGCCGCGCCGTTTGGCCCCCGGAACACGATCGGGCAGCGCATCTGGCCGCCCGACATATAATTGGTCTTGGCGGCCGAATTGATGATGTGGTCGATGGCCTGCATGGCGAAGTTGAAGGTCATGAACTCGATGATCGGGCGCAAGCCCCCCATCGCAGCCCCTGCCCCAAGTCCGGCAAAACCATATTCGGTGATCGGTGTGTCAACCACGCGCTTTGGCCCGAATTCATCGAGCAAGCCTTGCGTGACCTTATACGCGCCCTGATATTCGGCGACTTCTTCACCCATCACAAACACTTCAGGCGTCGAGCGCATCTCCTCCGCCATCGCATCGCGCAAGGCCTCGCGGACGGTCTGGCGGACCATTTCGGTGCCTGCTGGAATCTCTGAGACGGCAAGTGCCCCACCCCGGCGCTCCCCCGTCCCGGTGGAGGGAGAAGGCTTTTCTGCTCCCTTCACCGCACTCGCGGGGGAGGGTTGCGGTGGGGGTGCTGCAACAGGAGCCGCAACAGCTGCACCAGCATCCTCACCTTCTGCCAATATCGTCACGATCAGCGTTCCGACCTTCACATCATCGCCACCCGCCGCGACATAAATCTTCAGCACCGTCCCGCCCTCGTCGGCTTCGAGTTCCATCGTCGCCTTGTCGGTTTCGATCTCGGCAAGGACGTCACCGGCCTTCACCACCTGGCCCTCGGCGACCAGCCATTTGGCAATCGTCCCCTCCTCCATGGTCGGCGACATGGCGGGCAGCTTGATTTCAATTGGCATCGGACAACTTCTCGATCTTGACTAGAAGGCGCGATTTGGTGTGAAATATTATCGACGCCGCTACGCTCGCCAAAAGCGCCAAAAACACGGTCAAGACGACATTTTGTTGCCACCACGGAAAACCCTCCGCCATTGCCCAGATTGACGTGAGCGCAAACCCCTGAACACAAAGTCCAATTAAGATGGCTGAAGCCAATTTCTTTGGTAGGAAGGCCCCTCGGATGGCCGCCATCGGAAATACGAAAAGTGGACCACCTGCCAACGTCATCAGAAAACCTTTGATAATGACGTCTGGCCAGTCAGGCTCTACTACCGCCCTATAATACTCACCTATGTAATTGGGCTGGACGATCTCGATGATCGCAAATGGGATGCCTAGTGCAACGAAGGCAACCAGCGAGATTGTAACAATTTCATCAGACCAGCGGTCCAACATCAATACGCTCCTACCAGAACGTCGGTGTAAAGTTCGGACGGCTGCGGCTCCGGCGATTGCTCGGCGAAATCCGCGGCCTCGTTGACCGCCGCACGGATGTCTTTTTCAATATCCTTCAGCGCGGCCTCGGTAACCCCCAGCGCCAGCAGGTCGCGCTTGGCATGTTCGATCGGGTCGGATTTTTCGCGCATCGCCTGGACTTCTTCGCGCGACCGGTATTTCGCCGGGTCCGACATCGAATGGCCGCGGTAACGGTAGGTCTTAAGTTCGAGCAAGACCGGGCCTTTGCCAGCACGGACCCATGCGGTCGCGACTTCAGCCGCACCCCGAACCGCGAGCACGTCCATGCCGTCGACCTGGATGCCGGGAATCCGGAAACTCTCGCCGCGCCGATACAGCTGATCTTCGGCGCTGGAGCGGTTGACGCTGGTGCCCATGGCGTATTGGTTGTTTTCAATGACGAAAATGACCGGGAGCTTCCAAAGCTCGGCCATGTTGAAACTCTCGTACACCTGGCCCTGATTTGCGGCACCGTCACCGAAATAGGACAGGCAAATCCCGCCATCGCCCTTGTATTTATGGGCAAACGCGAGGCCGGTCCCAAGTGGCACCTGCGCGCCGACAATGCCGTGGCCGCCGTAAAAGCCGTGTGCGACGCTGAACATGTGCATCGATCCGCCCTTGCCGCGTGAAATTCCAGCGGCGCGACCGGTCAGTTCGGCCATGATGACCTTGGGATCAATTCCATAGGCGAGCATGTGGCCATGATCGCGGTAGCCGGTGATCACGCTGTCCTTGCCCCCAACCAGCGCCGATTGCAGGCCGACCGCCACTGCCTCCTGACCGATATACAAATGGCAGAATCCACCAATCAGGCCCATGCCGTACAGCTGCCCCGCCTTTTCTTCAAAGCGGCGGATCAACATCATCTGGCGGTAGAACTCGAGCAGGTCATCAACCTTGGCGGGCCAGCGCTGCGGCTGTTCCGGTCGCGCACGGGTTGGCGCGGCGGACGGTGTGGCACGGGGGGCTTTGGCCAAGGGAGAGCCTTTTCGGCGAGGAAACGGAACGCCAGCCTATACGAGGCCGACCCCTATCATTTCAATGGGATTTCGGCAGTTGCACCACGACTTCGTCGGCGCGCACCACGCCAAGGTCCTTGCGCACCAGCTCGTCGGCAAGATCAGGGTCAACCCGGTGCGGGTTCAACAGCGCAATCTTCTGCTCGAGATTGGCCCGGTGTTCCTTGAGCTGCGCCGACTGGACGAGCAGTTCAGCCTTCTGCTGCCGGTAGCCGCTCCAGCTCAGCAACCCGGTATTGCCGACGAGGGCATGGAACGCGAAATATCCGATAGCTGCAATGCAAAGCGACGGGACAACCGCCCCGCGCATCAAGCTGATAACCCCCACCCGCTCATTCATGGAATTAGTGAATCACGGTTGAGTCTTGGATTCAAGCAGTTTTTGATCATTTGCAAAAAAAGTTACCGAATGATTCCGCGACCGGCATAGCGCGCCGCCGCGCCAAGCTCCTCCTCGATGCGGATCAGCTGGTTATATTTGGCCAGCCGGTCCGAACGCGCCAGCGATCCGGTCTTGATCTGGCCGCAGTTGGTGGCAACCGCAAGGTCAGCAATCGTCGAATCCTCGGTCTCGCCTGACCGGTGCGACATCACGGCGGTGTAGCGTGCCCGGTGCGCCACCTCGACCGCCTCCAGCGTCTCGGTCAGGGTGCCGATCTGGTTGACCTTGATCAGGATGGAATTGGCGAGGCCGCCGACGACACCCTCCCTGAGACGCGCCGGATTGGTCACGAACAGGTCATCGCCGACCAGTTGCAGCTTCGACCCCAGCTTGTCGGTCAACAGCTTCCAGCCGACGAAATCATCCTCCGCCATGCCATCCTCGATCGAGAGGATCGGGTAGCGACCGGCGAGGTCGGCGAGATAGTCGACCATCTCCGCGGAATCGAGCGTGCGCCCCTCCCCCGCCAGAACATATTTGCCCCCTTTGAAAAACTCCGTCGCGGCGCAATCAAGTGCCAGCATCACATTGTCGCCGGGCCGATACCCGGCCTTTTCAACCGAGCGCATGATGAAATCGAGCGCAGCAGGCGCGCTGGCAAGATTGGGTGCAAAGCCACCCTCGTCACCAACGGCGGTCGCCAGACCTGCGTCATGCAGATCCTTTTTCAGCGTGTGAAAAATCTCGGACCCGATCCGGACGGCATCAGCCAGCGTGTCAGCCCCGACCGGCATGACCATGAATTCCTGGAAGTCGATCGGATTGTCGGCATGGACTCCGCCATTGATGATGTTCATCATCGGCACCGGCAGCACATGTGCCGAGACGCCGCCCACATAGCGGTAGAGCGGCAAACCACGCGCTTCTGCGGCGGCCTTTGCAACGGCAAGGCTGACACCCAGAATGGCGTTGGCCCCAAGCCGACTTTTGTTGGCAGTGCCGTCGAGGTCAATCAAGGTTGCATCAAGATCGGCCTGATCCTCCGCCTCGAACCCCATGATCGCATCACAGATTTCACCGTTGACGGCACCGATCGCCGTCAGGACGCCCTTGCCGAGATAGCGGGCCATATCGCCATCACGCAGCTCGACCGCCTCGTGCGCACCGGTCGAGGCCCCTGATGGCACCGCCGCCCGTCCAAAGCTGCCATCCTCCAGCATGACGTCGACTTCGACGGTCGGGTTGCCCCGGCTGTCAAGGATTTGCCGGGCGTGAACGTCGACAATCGCGGTCATTGGTATCTCCGAGGCTTAGGGCGTAAGGCGGGCGCAGGATCGGCGTGGTCTTAGCCGCTGCATCTGGCTGCGGCAACGCTGGAGGCGCGGGCCAGATTGCGTTAATGTGTTGGCGGGTATTGACGATTTGCCTGAAAGGGCTCGGGAGGTGTATGATACACCTCGCACACTTGTACACCGCGCTGCACCAGGAGGATCCAGATGGCCAAAGCGAGCAAACCAGCGCCGACTCCGGTGGTGATTCCAGAGGAGGAAGGCACCACGCTTGATCGCATCCGGTCCGAAGCCGCAAGCCTGCGTGACGAGGCCGCCGGGACGGCCCGCAGCGCTGCCGAAACTGGCAAGACCAAAGCGTCCGACACCATCGACGGCGTCGCGCAGTTTGTGCACGACAGCGCTGCGACGCTTGGCGAACGAACCGCCCCGCAGGTCGCCGACTACGCCAACCGTGCCGCCGATGCACTTGATGACTTCTCGCAAACGCTGCGAACCAAAAGCATCGATGAGCTGATTGGCGATGTCCGGAATTTCGTCAAACGCTCCCCCGCTGTCGCGGTTGGGGCTGCGGTGGCGATTGGCTTCACGCTGACGCGATTCGCCAAGGCCAGTGCTGAGCGCGCTGGCCGCCACCGCAACAACGGGCATCGCTGACCGATGTGGCGCCGGCACAACAAGCGGATGGACGATGATGCGGGAGCTGCTGCGGCCGACGTCCCGCCGCTATCGCTTGGCGAATTGGTCAAGCGGCTCATCGAGGATGTCAGCAGACTGATCCGCAGTGAATTCCGGATCGCCCAGGCTGAATTTGGTGCGAATATCAGCAAGGCGATCCCGCCACTTACGCTTGTTCTGGTCGGAGGCGTGCTGCTGATCGGGGGCCTGTTCACCCTGCTCGGCGCACTTGTCGCATGGCTGACCCTGCTGGTCGGCGCAGGCGTTGCAGCCTTGATCGTCGCCGTCGCAGCCGGAGCCGCCGGATATGCCCTCGTCCAGGCGGGTCGAAACCGATTGGCCGAAATTGAATTCCTCCCGACCCGCATCGCCGATGCGATCAAGGATGACCCCAACGCGTTTGAAGGACGTGACCGATGACCGACACCGAAACCAACATGGCCACCGAAGCCGAAGCCGCACGGGCGCGCATAGCTGCGACGGTCGAGGACATTCAGGAGCGGCTGTCGCCGCGCCGGATCATCGGCGACGCTGCGGCCGACCTGCAGAATCGCGGTTCGGCGCTGCTCGACAGCGGCGCACAGCTGGTCCGCGAACATCCGGTCGCCCTATCCCTGATTGGATTGTCGATCGGGTTGCTGCTCCTGAAGCGCGACAGCGCCCCAAATCCCGCCGATGCGTATCAGGATGTCTATGGTGACGATGAATTTGACACCCGCGACCCCGACCAGCCGGGTGCCGTCCGCCGCAGCTTTGACAAGGCACGGGGCGTCGTGGGAAGCGCGGCGTCGACGCTGGCAGACCAGGCGAGCGCCGCACAGGACCGGCTCGGCGACGGCTGGCACGCCGCCCGGGAACGGAGCGCCCAGCTCGCCGAGCGCGCCCGTGCAACCGCCAGCGGCACCGGCCGCAAAGCGGCGGACACCTTTGAGGAGAACCCGCTCGCCGCTGCGGTGATCGGCGTTGTGG
>JAYVLC010000192.1:0-5611 GCA_043759675.1 Sphingosinicellaceae bacterium | reverse complement strand
CGAACGCGGCGCGATCACCCGCACCGGCAAGCGCGCCGCGCTGATCTCGCTGGCGTTCAGCAGCCTGATCGGTGCCTGGCTGCTGACGGGGTGGGCTGCTGCCATGCCAGCAATCGCGGCCATCGCCGTCGGTAGCTGGATCGCAACCCGACCGGGTTAAGTCCAGCCCTCCAGCACCTGATCGGGCGGCCGGTGGCCATCGGACCAAGCCCGGATGTTGGCAATAACCTTCTCGCCCATGTCGCGGCGCCCCTCAAACGTTGCCGAGCCCATGTGTGGCAGCAGCACGACATTCTTCAGCGCCAGCAACCTTGGATCAACGACCGGCTCGTGCTCGAACACATCAAGCCCTGCCCCCGCGATGCCACCACGCTCAAGTGCCGAGGCCAGCGCTGTTTCATCAACGATCTCGCCGCGCGCCGTGTTGATCAGATAGACATGCCGCTGCATCAGCTTCAGCGCAGCGTCGTCAATCATGTGGTGGGTTTCAACCGTGTGCGGGCAATTGAGCGACACGATATCGACACGCCGCAGCATCGCCTCAAGCGTCGGCCACCAGGTCGCTTCCAGCCCTTGCTCGATCGCCAGCGGCAGGCGCTTGCGGTTGTGGTAGTGCACGGTCAGCCCGAAGGCGCGCGCGCGCCGCGCCACGGCCTGGCCGATCCGGCCCATGCCCACGATGCCAAGCCGTTTGCCGGTGACCCGGTGGCCGAGCATCCCACACGGACTCCAGCCAGCCCATTCACCAGCCCGCACCATCTTCTCGCCCTCGGCAAGGCGGCGCGGGACGGACAGGATCAGCGCCATCACCATGTCGGCGGTGTCATCGGTCAGGACGCCGGGCGTGTTGGTGACGACGATGCCCCTGGCGCGAGCAGCATGCAGGTCAAGATGGTCGACCCCTGCGCCGTAGTTTGCGATCAGTTTCAGCTGGTCGCCCGCCCCCGACATCAGCTCCGCATCGATGTGATCGGTGACCGTCGGAACCAGCACATCGGCGCGCGCCATCGCGGCGGCCAGCCGGCTTCGATCAAACGCTTCATCGGAGAAGTTGAGCTCAACATCGAACAACTCCGCCATACGGGTCTCAACCGCCTCCGGCAGGCGGCGGGTGACAATGGCGAGCGGGCGTTTGGAGTTCGGCATGGCAGACAGGGCTATGCGGCGGAACGGGTGCGGTCAAGCCGGGGATGGGATGGCTGGCGGATTGGCAGTACAATCACTCCCCGCTTGCCTTCGCCATCACACCTGATTCATGGTGCCGAAATGCGCCGCCTTCTCGCCCTCCTCGTCCTTGTCGTCGCCCCGGCTCAGGCCGCCATGCCCGATGCGCTGAAAGGTGTGTCCGGCCTTGCGGTGCCGCGTTTTGTGTCTCTTGCGGCAAGCGAGGCGAACATGCGGACCGGGCCGGACAACCGATATCCGGTCAAATGGCTGTATCAGCGCGCCGGACTGCCGGTTGAAGTCGTCAAGGAATTCGGGATCTGGCGGCTGGTCCGGGATCCGGGCGGCGAGGTCGGCTGGATGAACAAGGGCCTGCTATCAGGCGAGCGCACCGCCTATGTGACGCGCAGCGTCCGCACGCTTTACGCCCGTGCGGATATCGCCGCTCCCCCGGTCTGGCGGGCCGAACCCGGCGTCGTTGCGAAGGTGGTGCTCTGCGAACGCGCCTGGTGCCAGGTCCGGATCGATGGACGCAGCGGATATATCCTGCGCAACCAGCTTTGGGGTGTTTATCCGACCGAATCGATCAACTAACTGCCGACGGTTTGCGGCGCACGCCTGCCATGATAGAGCGATTGCATGACCCGCGCCCGCAGCCTTTCCCAAGCCAATAATCTTGCTCTGGCCGCGCCGATTGGGTTGCTGGGAGGTGCCCTGTGGTTCCAGTATTTTGGTGGCCTGGCCCCTTGCGAGATGTGCCATTGGCAGCGGTGGCCGCATATGGTGGCGATTGGGTTTGCGCTGCTGGCGCTCGTGGCGCGGCGCTCACCGGCGCGATTGCCGCTTCTGGCGCTGGCGGGACTCGCCATCCTGACCAGCGGCGGCATCGGGGTGTTCCACGCCGGGGTTGAACAACATTGGTGGCAAGGGCTGACCCGCTGCGCGACCACCGGCAGCTTTGGCTCTGCGCCCGGCGATTTTCTGAAAAGCGTGATGGCGCAGCCACTGGTGCGCTGTGATTCGATTCCCTGGTCGTTGTTTGGACTATCGATGGCGGCGTGGAATGCCGTCCTGTCGAGTATCACCGGCGGGTTGGTGCTCTGGCTGACGGTGCGCAAGTGACCTTGCTCCCGGGTGATCGCGGTGTCGATTCGGGTTCGATGCTACGCGTCGATCAGGCCGGGGAATATGGCGCGATGCGGATTTATGCCGGGCAGCTTGCGGTGCTGGGCAATCGCCACCCTGCGGCACGCGAAATCGCCCGGATGCGGGACGGGGAAGCCCGGCACCTTGCGACCTTTGACCGGATGATCGCTGAACGTCAGGTACGTCCCACCTTGCTCCAACCCTTTTGGCATGTGGCAGGTTTTGCGCTGGGCGCAGCCACCGCGCTGCTGGGGCCAAAGGCTGCCATGGCCTGCACGGTCGCGGTCGAGACCGAAATTGACCACCATTACGGCGAGCAGCTTGCGGCTCTGGCCGACAGCGACCCGGAATTGACCGGCCACATCGCCGACTTCCGTGCCGATGAGCAGGAGCACAAGGCAACGGCGCTCGCCCATGGCGCTGAAGACGCACCTGCCTACCCAATCCTGAGCGCAGTAATTGGCGCGGCTTGCCGGTTGGCGATTGCATCCTCGAAGCGCATTTGACCGGGACAGCAGCGGCCGGCTCTGCTACCCGCCACGCATCACAAGGAGACCCGCATGATCCCGCGCTATTCGCGCCCCGACATGGTTGCAATTTGGGAGCCCGAAGCGCGCTTCCGCATCTGGTTCGAGATCGAGGCGCACGCGATGGACGCGCTCGCCGAACTCGGCGTCGTGCCGGCCGAGGCCGCCAAGACGGTCTGGGCCAAGGGCGGCTTTGACATCGCGCGGATCGACGAGGTCGAGCGCGAAGTCAAACATGACGTGATCGCCTTCCTGACCAGCCTTGCCGAACATGTCGGGCCGGAGGCACGCTTTGTGCATCAGGGCATGACATCGTCAGATGTGCTCGACACCTGCCTGAACGTGCAACTGGTCCGCGCCGCCGACATCATGATCGCGGACATTGACGCGCTGCTTATGGTGCTTAAACGCCGGGCGCTGGAGCACAAGCTGACCCCGACCATCGGTCGGAGCCATGGCATTCATGCCGAGCCGACCACCTTCGGGCTGAAACTCGCGCAGGCCTATGTCGAGTTCGAGCGCAACCGGGCGCGGCTGGTGGCAGCGCGCGAGGAGGTCGCCATCTGCGCGATCTCGGGCGCCGTCGGTACCTTTGCCAACATTGACCCAAGAGTCGAAGCGCATGTCGCCAAGGCGATGGGGCTGAGCGTCGAACCCGTCTCCACCCAGGTCATCCCGCGCGACCGCCACGCGATGTATTTCGCAACGCTTGGTGTCATCGCCTCCTCGGTCGAACGGCTCGCCACCGAAATCCGCCATTTGCAGCGCACCGAAGTCCTGGAGGCCGAGGAATATTTCTCGCCGGGCCAGAAAGGCTCGTCGGCGATGCCGCACAAGCGCAACCCGGTGCTGACCGAAAACCTGACCGGCCTCGCCCGGTTGGTGCGTGGGTTCGTTACCCCCGCCTTGGAAAATGTCGCGCTCTGGCATGAACGCGACATCAGTCATTCTTCGGTGGAACGGATGATCGGACCGGACGCGACCGTCACCCTCGATTTCGCCCTCGCGCGATTGACGAACGTCATGGACAAATTGCTGATCTACCCGGCGCGGATGCAGAAGAATCTCGACCGCATGGGTGGCCTCGTTCACTCGCAGCGGGTGCTGCTGGCGCTGACCCAGGCCGGGATCAGCCGCGAGGACAGCTACCGACTCGTCCAGCGCAGCGCGATGAAGGTCTGGGAGTCCGACGGGTCCTTGTCCCTGCTTGAGCTGCTGAAAGCCGACTCCGAAGTGACGCTGACCGACTCCGACCTCGAAGCCCTGTTCGACCTCGGCTATCATTTCCGCCACGTCGATACGATCTTTGAACGGGTGTTCGGCGGGTGATAATCGGCTAAGCAAGTGGTATTCTTGCAGATTTTCCCTCGGCGCGAATCAGTCCGACGGCGTGTTGGTCGAATGACACGAACACGTCGGCGCCAAGTCGCGCGCCCTCATAGGCAATAACCCCATCGGCGAAATCGCCTCCGCGCTCAAGAAACGCGAGTCCTGCCTCAACCGCCGGTCGGTCGCAGACGACATCACTCTTGGCGATCAGGTCTCGGATCAAAGCCGCGACATCAGTGGAACTACGGCGATAGGAGCGGCGCAAAACCCAATCCAGTTCGCACAGTGTCGGGAGAGTGACCGCGACCAGGACCGCCCGGGTGATTTCGGCGAGCGCTGCCTGCGCCTGAACCGGGTCGTCGTTCATCAGCAACCGAACAAGGACATTTGTGTCCGGCGCGATCCTCACCGCTCTCCGGCCCAGCCCGCGCCGATGGCTTCATCGATTTCCTCGAGTGTAAGCTTGGGGCCATCGGGAGCGTGAAGGGCACCAAACATGTCGGCGAGCTTGCCAGTCCGCCGACGCGCGCGCATCTCGATCCGCCCGCCGGGCAACGCTTCGATATCAAGACGGTCGCCGGCTCGCGCACCCAGATGTGCGAGGATATCACGGCGCAAGGTGACTTGCCCCTTGGCAGTCACGGTCAACCGGGTCGGTGAAATCTGTGTCATGCAAATAGCGTAAGGCATATTCTCCTTACAGTCCAGTACTCGCAATGCGCTGTGGGGCCATCACCCGATCATGCTGCGTCCGGAACATCAGCGGTCATGCTCCTTGACCCGTTTCGTTTCTCAAGCCAAACCCCCCGCATGCATGGAGCCCGCACCCTCTACGAGAAAATCTGGGATGATCATGTCGTCGCGACCCGTGCCGATGGCACGGCGCTGATCTGGATCGACCGGCACCTGATCCATGAGGTGACCACACCGCAGGCCTTTGAGGGATTGCGTGTCGCTGGGCGGCGGGTCCGGCGGCCCGATCTGACGCTGGCCGTGCCCGATCACAATGTGCCGACCAACAACCGGTTTGCTCCGATTGCCGACCCCGAAAGTGCGCTGCAATTGCGGATGCTGGAGAGCAATTGCGCCGAGTTTGGCGTGGAGATGATCGGGATCAACGCCCCCGAACAGGGCATCGTCCATGTCATCGGGCCGGAGCAGGGGTTCACGCTGCCCGGCGTCACGATGGTGTGCGGCGACAGCCATACTGCGACCCACGGCGCGTTCGGGGCTTTGGCGTTTGGCATCGGTACGTCAGAGATCGAACACGTGTTTGCGACGCAGAAGCTGCTGCTGCGCAAGTCGCAGACGATGGAGGTACGGATAACCGGCCGGCTCGGTTTTTCGGTAACGGCGAAGGATGTCGCGCTGGCGGTAATCGGCCAGATCGGCACGGCGGGCGGCACCGGCCATGTCATCGAATTCACCGGCGAGGTCGTGCGCGA
>JAYVLC010000191.1:0-21594 GCA_043759675.1 Sphingosinicellaceae bacterium | reverse complement strand
TTGTGGAAATCTCGTGACGTGTCCCGTCGGGTTTCGTCGCTGAATGGGCGGGTGTTCTGGTCGCTGGCGCGCACCGACAAACAGGCAACCGAGGTGATTGCCGACTATGACCTGATCCGGGCCCGGCTTGCCGTCGCGACGCCGACCAGCGCCGGGGTCAACATCGCTGCGGATTTCGTCAACAATCTGGCGGGTTCGCTGTTCAATGCCACCGGCGTGTCGGTCTGGGATATGCAAGGGGGAACAACCCAGAATCTGGCGATCACCTCAAACTTCATGCCGGCGCAATATGCAGCCGTGCCGATGTGGCTGTGGGCCAAGTCCGGCAACGCGAGCGTCCGGCAGATGATGATCGCCTATGCGCGCGGGTTTGTCGTGCGGCTCAATACCGTCGGCGGCACGATGGGGGTTGACGGACTGCCGGACCAGCGTGGCTCAGGGATTGCCATCGGGCCGAGCGTCCTCAACAGCTTCAACATCCTCGTCCCCGACGCGCCACCCTTTTCCACCGATGTCGGGTGGGGTCAATGGCTGGTCGCGCAGCCGTTCCTCGCCATGCCGTCGCGGGTCACCTTCGATGCGGTGGGGCTCCATACGGCGACCCAAATGGAAGGGATGTTGTTGTTCGCGCGGGACCTGGGCCTGCCGATCGCCGAGCTGGATACCGCGATCACCCAAGTGACGGCGGCCAAGGCCGCGAGCACCCAATCAACCTATCGGTTCCAGTCCCTCTATGGCCTGAAACACATGTCCGGGCCGACCTAAGGGTTAGCCCCTGGGTTCGAAGGCGATGGCGCTGATCCGGCGCTTGCCATCGCGGCGGGCAAGCTGGACAAAAATGTCGATGATCCCGCGGGCATAGTCGATGATCTCGCTGCGCCCAAGGTGGGTGCCCGCCTGCATCGCCATCAGCGCCAATTGATCAAGCGCACCCTTCGGGCTGTCGGCGTGGACGGTGGTGATCGAGCCGGGATGGCCGGTGTTGACGGCGCGCAGGAAGCTCAGCGCCTCGGCCCCGCGCAGCTCCCCCATGATGATCCGGTCGGGCCGCATCCGCAGCGACGCTTGCAGCAAATCCTCCGCCGTCACCCGGGCTTCGCCAAGCTCGCCGCGCACCGCAATCAGCCCGACGCTGTTGGCGTGATCCAGCCGGATCTCCGGCGTGTCCTCGATCAGGATCAGCCGTTCATGCGCCGGGGTTTCCTTGAGCAGCGCATTGAGGAAGGTGGTCTTGCCGGTCGAGGTGCCGCCGGCGATGACGATATTTTTTCGCGCCCGGACCGCTGCCGACAGGAATTCTGCGGTATCGCCGGTATCGAGCAAAGCGCGCAGCGCGGCATTGCCATCATCGCGCGCCAAAAGATCGGCGCGCCGGGTTTCGGCAAACGCCCCGGTCGCAGCATAATCGTCGAGGCTGAGGTCAGCGATGACGTGCTTGCGTATCGCCAGCGCGAGCGGGCCGCGCGTTGCAGGTGGCGCACAAATCTGCACCCGCGCGCCGTCCGGCAAAGTTGCTGACAACAGCGGATGTTCGCGGCTGATGCCCTGATGCGTCAGGCTGGCGATCTGCCGTGCCAGCCGCCAGAGCATCGTGTCGTCGAGGGCGGGCGCTTCGACCCGCTCGCTGTCGCCGGTCAGCGTCTCGACCCAGACTTCGCCGGGTCGGTTGACGTAGATATCGGTCACGTCGGCGCGTTCGAGAAACGGTGCGAACGGCGCGAGGTAGGACCGGAGATAAACGCCCGCATCGCCTGTGGTGGTGACGCTCATCGGGCGGGCCCAACGGCTGAGAAATCAAGATCACGGGCGACAAAGATGCGGACGCCCGCGCCCTGTTTTGTCCGGATGGTCGGTGGCAAATCGGTCGAGCGCAACGCCTCTGTCGCGACGCTTGTTGCCTGCGTCGCCGACCCGATAAAGACACCGGTTCCGGTGCTTGAGGTCAGGGCGGCGGTGCCTGCCGCGATGCCACCGTCAATCACCGACAGCAGGATCGCGCCGCCAAAGCGTTGCAGGAAATGCCGGTCAACCTTGCCGCCAAGCCCGCCGCGCCCGAGTTCGTCGGTCGCAGGCGAAGCGAGCATGACGGAGACGCCGTCGGGCCGGATCACCCGCGACCAGATGACAAACACCCGTGAGGCACCTTGCGCCACGCCGGACTTATACTGGCCGATCACCGTGCTGCCGCGCGGGATCAGCGTCGCGGACCCATCAAAGCTCAGGACATCGCGAGAGATGACGGCGCGGGCATATCCCGGCAAGTCGGAATCAATCGCGGTTTCCATCACCGCCTCGATCGTTGCGCCTTGCGGGACGATCCGGTCGAGCGATCCCATGAAGGTTGCGCCGACAGCTTCGGGCTTCTCGGCTGCAACCCGGCTGGCAAAGCGTTCGGTATCATTCTGGGACGTGCGCGGGGCCGCGCCGACAGGCGGGACGGCGGCTGCGGTGCCGGATTCGGCCTGGGCAAGCTGTAGGCGCCGGGCCTGCGGATCGCTGAGATCGACGATCAACGCCGGCGCGCTGCGCCGCCGCGCCGCATCCTCGGCTGTCTCGGCTGCCGGGGCCGGTGGCACGATGGCTGGCATGGCCTGCACCACCGGTAAGGGCTGGACTGGCGGCGGCGTCGCAGGCGGCTGCGGGATTGCCGGCAGCGGCTGCGGCGGCGCGGACGACAGGCCGGTGCTCGTCGTCATCCCGTCGCTGATGCCCTGCGCATGGGCCTCGCGACGTGAATCGAGCCCGGTGAAGACGGCGATCCCCAGCACGGTCATCGCCGCATAGCCAAGCAGCGGCGGCAGGCCCCGGCCAGCGGCCGCCACGGTGGGGCGAGTGATCGGGATGGCGGGCGTCTCACTCATTTCCCGGCTCCGGCATGGCTGATGGTGGCGAGTGCTTTGCCGCTGCGCAGCAGGAAGCGCGTGGCAGTGCGTTGGACAACGGTCACCCCGTCGCGCACTGAGGCGTTGACCAGACTTTCCTGACCATTGGGTTCGACGGCAAAAATCGCGGGGAGTGCGACGTCCGTTGGCCAAGTGAAATAGGTGGCGCGGCCATCGTCATAGACGTCGGCGGGCCAAAGCTCCTTTGCGCCGGCCTTGACATAATGACGATCAAAGGTTGCCGGATCGGGCGGCGCGGGTTTCACCACTTCGGCGACCAGCAGCAGCGGTTCGGGATAGGCAAAGCGCACCACCCACGGGGCCGCCGCATCGCGGACGCGCGGCGCTGCGACCGCAAGCGAAAAGGTATAGCGCCGCCGGTCGGTGACTACCGACATATTGGTCGTGGCCTTGCGGTCGAGCGGCTTGATGAACAATTTGTTGGCGCGCTTGTTCGGTGTCACCTGCCAGCCGAGCGCATCGCCGATCGCGACATTCTCGATCCGCTCGCCCTCGTCGAATTCGATCATCGTCTGAAATCCGAAATGGCCGCGAAGCTGCACGACCTGATCGGGGTCATAGAAAATCGTCTGGATGTGCGCGTCGGTTTGGCCGGGGCGCGGACTTTCCGCAGCACCGAGCGGTGCGGCCAGCAGCGCGGCAAGAAGCACAAGCCACCTCACCGCAGCTGCCCCGCCAATGGATTGACCGGGGCTGGCGCCGACGTCGGTAGTGCGGCAACTGCCTCGGCATCGCGGCGATAGCGCACGACCTGAAAGCCGAGCGGATTGATGAAGCGCTCCTCGGTCCGCATCGGCTCGCCCGACCATGCAAAGCTGATCGCCGCCGCATAGGGCTGGACGCTTCCCGTGGTACCGCCTGGCTCCCGCCGCTCGGCGTCAAAGCGCACCAGCGCGGTGTTCGGCCCCAGAATCGATACGCTGCGCACCGTGACCGCAACCGTCGAGTTCGGACCATAAAGCCGGAGCGGGCTTTGCGGATTCTGCGGGGCCATCTGGCGCAGATAGGCGGCTCGTTCGTCAGGGGCCGACCACCATTGGGTGTTCCGGTATTTTTCCTTCAAATCGGTGGCGTCATAGCTTTCGCGCGCCAGCACATATTGGACGAGTGCTGCCTGCGTGACGGCTTGATTTTGGGTTAGCTCGCCGCCGGGTACGAGCTTTTGTGTTGTCTCGACAAAGCCTGTCTGCCGGTCAACGGTCACCACATAGGGTTCGACGGTTTTCAGGGGAACCAGCAGCACCAGCGCGATGGCTTCGAGCACGGCGATACTGCCAGCAGCAGCTGCGATGATCCAGGCGATGCGGCGCGATGCCCGGTCGGACCGGGTGCGGTCTTCTGCCCAGCTTTCACCTTCGGCATAATAGCTGTCGCGCTCAACCTGATCTGGGGCAACGGGGCGGTTCAACGGTCCCTCCTGCTTCTGGCGGCCGAGCGCCGGGGTGCGGCAGCGCGGGCATAGGTCTGGCCGAGCGGTGATGCGTCGCCAAATGGTGATACGGCGCGGGGCGCACCACTGATCGGATCAGCGCGGCGGTCGGCCCGCATGGTGACGGCGCCTGTCGTGCGCGGGTCACGCCGGGCCGCAGCGTCGGCTGCGGCAGCGACGCGTGATGCGCGGCTGGGCGCGGCGAGCAAGGCTCCACCGAGGTCGCCGGTGGCCTGCGCCGCTGTCGGTTGCACCGCTGCGATTCTGGAGCGACCTGGCAACCGGATACCGCGGGCGATCATGGCTGCGGCAATGACGGCCGCCAGCAGCACCAGCGCAAACACCGCGACGGTCAGTGCGATGCTGGTCATCGGTCCAACGTCGAAGCGGGACGCGACACGGTTGGCTGCCATCGCGCTCAGCGCCGGCTCCAGCAGTACCAGCTCCATCGTCAGCAGCAGGATAACCGACAGCGGTGTCAGGGCCAGCGTGACCATCGCGCGCAGCCAGCCTTCGACCATGCCGCGTGTCGCATCGAACAGCAAAAGCGCCGCAATCGCAGGCGCAATCGCCAGCAACAGTGCAAGGACAATCTTCGAGGCGATCAGCAGGCCAATGGTCGACAGCAGCAACAGCATCGCCGACCCGTTGAGTAGCATCGCGCCATAGGCAATCCCGCCGACCAGCGGTGACGCCGTCCCGCTGCGCGCCGCGTAGAAATCGGCGGTGGTCTGCATCTGATCAACCGCCGATTGCAGGCCATCGAACGGATTGTTGCCGGATTGGACCAGTACAGCCGCCAGCTCGGCCGGCCCGGTGTAGAGGCTATTGTAAACCACCGTCTGATAGGTGGCCCAGCTGCCGGCCAGCAGCAGCACGATGCCGATCTTGATCGCCGCTCCTGCCGCATCGCCGACCGTCATTGACGACTGCCCCAGCATCAAACGCCAGCCGAACAGCGCGACGAACAGCGTCAGCGCGCCAGTCAGCGCCAGCGAGGTGACGCCCGACGGATCAGACAGCACCGCATAGCCGGTCTGCACAATGTCCCCGACGTTGCAGTCCACGCTGGTGAGCAGTCCGCGTACCAGCGGCTGGTCGATGATGTCGCACCCCTGCGCCATCAGACCGATTCCAGCAGGCGCGGCAGCCACGCTTCGGGCGCATCGCCCAGCTCGGCGCGCAGCCGGTCGAGCTGGCGGACGCTGCGTTCGCGGCCTGACAGCACCGTCAGCAATTCGGGCTCTCCCGACAGGTCGAGCCGCGCTACGACCGAATCGCTGCCATGTTTGATCAGGAAGGCGTGTGACGTGTCGGGCAGCGACTGGATCAGCTCAAACTCGTGCCGGGTCAGCCCGAAGCCTGCCATATATTCGCTGGCCTGCGCCTTTGGGTTCGCCATGAAAATCTGCGTTGCGGCCTGTTCGATGATCGCCGACGCGATTCTGCTTCCGAGCGCGTCCGCCGCCGACTGGGTCGCAAAGCCGACCGCGCCATTGCGCTTGCGGATGGTCTTTTCCCAGTCCTTGATGCGCTGGACGAACACCTCGTCGTCGAGCGCCTTCCAGCCCTCGTCGATGACGATCAGCGTTGGCGCACCGTCCAGCCGCTCCTCGACGCGGTGGAACAGGTATAGCATTGCCGGTGTCCGGAGCGCCGGTTCATCAAGGATCGACGTCAGGTCGAACCCAAGCGTCGCCGCCGCAAGATCAAGCCGGTCATCGTCATTGTCGAACAGCCAGGCGCGTTCGCCATCGCCCCACCAGGGCGCCAGCCGTGCCGCAAGATCATCGGTGCGTGCCCGGCCCGACCCTCGGAACAGTTCGGCATAATAGCGCAGGCGGCGGTTCGACGCGGGTTGCGCGTAATTGGCGTCCACCGCCTCCTTGATCCGGGCGGACTCCTCGGGCGTCAGCAGCTCGCCGCCGGCTGTGACCAGCTTGGTCGTCCAGTCGATCAGGAAGCGGCGGTTGGCGGGACTGTCAGGCAGTTGCAGCGGATTGAAGCCGGTTGGCTGGCCGGGCTTCAGCGCGTCGTAACGCCCGCCGATGGCGCGCAGGAAAATCTCGGCCCCCCGGTCCTTGTCGAAAAATACGATGCGCGGCCCGAACCGCCGGGCCTGCGCCAGCAGGAAGTTGAGCACCACGGTCTTGCCCGACCCGGAGGGGCCTAGGATCGTGAAATTGCCAAGATCGCCCTTGTGGAAATTAAAATGATACGGGCCTGCCGAAGTGGTCTCCAGCAGCGATACCGCCGATCCCCAGTGATTGCCCGCTGCCTTGCCAACCGGGAAATTATGCCCGCTCGCAAAGCCTGCAAAATTGCCGGTCGAAATCAGGGCGCGCCGCGCGATATCTTTGAAATTACCGGGGAATTGCGCCCAGAACGCCGCCTCCAGATTGACGTCTTCGCGCACCGCGATAATGCCGGTTTCGGTGAAAGCGGACTGGACTTCGCCCACCGCCTGATCGAGCGCGGTGAGGCTGTCGGCTTTGACCATGACGGTCAGATGATGCTCCCCGAAGGCGGCGCGACCGCTTGCGACATCGTCCTTGGCTTGCGCGAGGCCCGCCTTCAGCGAATGGGCATCATCGTCTGCACCCTTCATCCGACGCAGCGCCAGATTCATCCGGTCGAGCGTTGGTTGCCGGTCAACCAGCGCGAAACTTTGCGTCACCGTCATCTCGAACGGCAGCCGGTACAGATCATCGAGCAAACCGGGGAGCGTTTCCGCCGGATAATCCTTGACCGACACCATCGCGGCATATTCGACCGCGCGCCGCCCGGACGCGGCCAGTTCGATGGCCTCCGGACCAAAACTCACCCGGCGGGCCGGGAGATGCTGGCCGATGTCGCCGCGCGGCAGCAAGACAGGTCGCATCTCTCCGTTGAACAAGGCCGACAGAAATTCCAGCGGTTCGGAACCGGCCCCGCGCTTGGCCCCATAAACCCCGAGCAGCCGCGCGCCATAAGGTTGCAACGCCGCCATCATGGCTTCCCGCGCCGCATCCAGTTCACGCCGGTCGCGTGCTTTGGCAACGCTGTCCTCGATCCCGTCAGCTTGTTTTCCCGACAAACGCCGCAGCAGCCGGTCCGCGATCCCGACCCGCCCCTGCAACGGCCGCCGGACCAATGTCAGGAACAGATCGTTGACGTAGAGGCGGCGGCTGGCCAGCCGTTCGCACCAAGTTGCATCAAGCGCGCGGCTGAAATCATCGGCAAATTCGCCGTCGAGCTCGGGACGCACCTCGCGGCGTACCACATGATGATAGACCGCAAAGCGCGACCCGCCGAGCGCCCGCAGCATCGTCTCCCGGATCGCCTTGCGGTAATTCAGCTCGTCGGTGTCAGCCGTCTCGAACGACAGGCCGGTCAGGTGGATGAATTGCAGCAACAACCCGTCGCGGGTCTCGATGGTGAAATCGTCGACATGGCGCGCATAGGGCAGCCGGTCGCCCGCCCGCTTCTCCCTTGCAACAATGTCGTCCCGGCCCGCCATCAGGGTGTATAGCTGTTGCAGCCCCAGAGGCGGTGGTTCCGCACCCGGGGATTGCGCGATACGCGGGTCAGCCACAGATCGAAAATCCGCGGCTCCTTCACGCAGGCGATATAGCCGATGGCATGGGCGGCGAGCGCAAAGCCCAGCGCCCACAGGCTTTTGAAAATCAGGAACAGCTCCATCGTCACGATGCCGTTCATCACGAAATAGCTGTAGGTCACGCCCGCAAACATCTGCGGCCGGGTCAGCGCCGTGAACACCGGATCGCGGGCGAGGTCGGTCATCGCCGCTCACTCCCAAGCGCCAGCATCACCCCCACCCGCTGCGCTGGTGCGCAGTCGCCTCCCCCCTCGAGGGGGAGGTGGTGCCTCCCTCCCCCTCGAGGGGGGAGGCGAGTCGGCTCCAGCCGACCGGGAGGGGGTGACACCGCGCCCAAGATCAAAGCCCGCCTGCCGCCGAGCGGATGCCGGCGACAATGCTGGACGCGCCAAACAGGATGAACAGCCCGACGACCACGGTTGCACCGTAGCGCCAGTTCATCCGGCCGGTCAGCATCATGAAGCCGACCGCCGCCACCGCGACCACCGCCACCGCCGTTGCGACATTGCCGAGCAAGCTGCCCTGGAGCCAGTTGACTGCGCCGAGCAAAGCGCCTGACCCTTGCGGGTCCATCTGCACGCCCTGCGCCATCAGCGGCGCTGCGACCGCTGCCAGTGCCACTCCAAACCGCTTCATCACTCTACTCCTCCCGACCCAGCACCAACCCGAGCCAGTATCTGCGCCACATAGGCCTGTGTCTCCGCAAACGGCGGCACCCCGCCATAGCGCAAAACCGCCCCCGGCCCGGCATTATAGGCCGCCAGCGCCAGACTGCGATTCCCGCCGAACCTGCGCATCATACCACCCAAATAGGCCGCACCCCCTGCAATATTTTGCACCAGATCGAACCGGTCAACGCCGAGCTCCCGCGCCGTCTCCGGCATCAGCTGCATGACGCCCGTCGCGCCCTTGGGTGACAGCGCCTCATGCCGGAACCGCGACTCTGCCCAGGCCACCGCCTCCAGCAGCGCCGGATCGAGCGCCTGCGCCACCGCCGCCGCTGCCAATTCGCGCCGCACCTCTGCCGGAGCTACGGTTGCGGCGCGGGTCCGGACGCCCTGTGTGATCGGCGTCACACCGGCATCACTCCACACCGCCGCGCCCGCATAGGTCGCAACCACCCCGTCATCGCCAATCTCAAGCACCTGCGCGCCGCCCGGAGCCGCCCCCGCCAGCATCAGCCCAAGTGCTGCCATCCATCCCCGACGCATCTCCACGCCCCATCTAACTGACCGATATGGTAGAGAAAATGATTTGGTCCGTCGAATCGGGAAAGAATGTGCTGATCAGTCGCGCGAAATCTCGAACACGCGCCGTGTCGCTGCAAGTTCAAGCAACCGGCTGATGATGGCGTCGTAGAGTTTCGGAGGGATGTGCCCGTAGGCGAAGGATTCGGTTCCGGGGACAGGACGGAGATCGAAGCCCGGCCAAGAAAACTGATTTACCTCATCAAGCACGATCCATGATCGTTCGGCGTCAAGGCCGAGCCACTGCTTGACGCGAGGCGGCAGCTCAATGGTTTCGCTGCCGGTCTTTGGTGGCGAATGGGTGATTGCCGCGACGGTGACCTGCGGTGCACCACCGTCGACTCGTTGCACTGCAAGGACGATAACGGCGGGGCGGACTTTGCTGCCCTCGTCCTGCCCTTTGCGATGCTCGCGCCGCCACAGGTAAGCATAGGGAATGACGAGGCCCGGTTCCGGGACGGGAAGCGTCAACGCATCAACCCATCAGTGTGTTGAGATGATCGTGGCGCGCATGCATGCGAGACGCCGCCAGCGCTCTTAAAGTCGCAGCGTCGAGCTCTTCGACGCCGAGCGCCGTTGCCGTCAGGGCCTTCAGTCGCTGATATTCGTCAAAATCATGCGCCGATACGAAATAGCCAGTAATCCGGTTATGTGCCACGACGGCGACCGCCTCGCGCTGGGCTGCCTCGCGATAACGTCCGAAATTACGGGCAAATTCGGTGGCGGCTACTTCGGTCACAGCAATCTCCCGCGATAATTTACGCTAAATACGCCAATTACGCGTTTTGCGCAATGATCACCCCCAATTGCCCCCGGCCCCCCAACCCGCTAATCCCCCGCGCTCCCCTCCACCCGCAGGAACCACCCCTTTTGTCCGACCGCCGTACCTTCGCGATTATTTCGCATCCTGACGCGGGCAAGACCACGCTGACCGAGAAACTGCTGCTGTCGGGCGGCGCGATCCATCTGGCGGGGGAGGTGAAGGCGCGGGGGGCGAACCGGCGGGCGCGGTCGGACTGGATGAAGATCGAGCAGCAGCGCGGCATTTCGGTCACGTCGTCGGTGATGACGTTTGAGAAGGACGGCATCACCTTCAACCTGCTCGACACACCGGGGCATGAGGATTTCAGCGAGGACACCTACCGGACGCTGACGGCGGTTGATTCGGCCGTGATGGTCATCGACGCGGCGCGCGGCATCGAGGCGCAGACGCTGAAACTGTTCGAGGTGTGCCGATTGCGTGATGTGCCGATCATTACCTTTATCAACAAGATTGACCGCGAAGGGCTGTCGCCGTTCGAGCTTCTGGATGAGGTGGCGTCGAAACTGGCATTGGATGTCTGCCCGATGATGTGGCCGGCCGGCATGGGCGGGGAGTTTGAGGGGCTGTATGACCTTCGGGCCAACCGGCTGATTCGGCCCGATGGCGCCGCGACCGAGCAACTCACCGGGCTGGATGACCCCAAGCTCGACACGCTGCTGTCGCCGGGTCGGGCCAGACAGTTGCGTGAGGAGGCCGAACTCGCGGTTGGTGGCTATGCGCCATTTGACGGTGACATGTACCGCGCGGGCAATCTGACGCCGGTGTATTTCGGATCGGCGTTGCGCGAATTCGGGGTCGAGCAATTGATCGTAGCTCTGGCCGCCCACGCGCCGCCGCCGCGTCCACAACCGGCGAGCCCGCGCAATATCGACCCAAGCGAACCCGCTGTTACCGGGTTTGTGTTCAAGGTGCAGGCCAATATGGACCCGCAACACCGCGACCGTGTCGCCTTTCTGCGGCTGGTGTCGGGCCGGTTCAAGCGCGGCATGAAGCTGAAACAGGTACACACGGGGAAGGTGATCGCGGTGCACAGCCCGATCTTTTTCTTCGCCCAAAGCCGCGAATTGGCCGACGAGGCGTTTCCCGGTGACATCATCGGCATCCCGAACCACGGATCGTTACGGGTCGGCGATACGCTGACCGAGGGGGAGGCCATCACCTTCACCGGCATCCCCAATTTCGCGCCGGAAATCCTGCGCCGGGTCCGGCTGGGCGATCCGACCAAGACCAAGCAGTTGCGCAAGGCCCTGAACGACATGGCCGAAGAAGGCGTGACGCAGGTGTTCCGCCCGATGATCGGGTCGCAGTGGATTGTCGGCGTCGTCGGGCAGTTGCAGCTGGATGTGCTGATCAGCCGGATGCAGGCGGAATATAAGGTGGATGCCGGGTTTGAACCCAGCCCGTGGGAAACCGCGCGCTGGCTGGCGTCCGATGATCCGGCGAAGCTCGCGGCGTTTATCGACCAGCACAAATCCATGGTCGGGGAGGACCGCGATGGCGCACCGGTCTATCTGGCCCGGGACAGCTGGGAGCTGAACTACACCAGCCAGCGCAACCCTGACCTGCGCTTCACCGCGACCCGCGAACGGGCGCACGGGTAGGGACTGTCCCCGCTCTACTCATCGTCATCCCCGCAAGGGCGGGGACCCAGTCCTGCAAATGACGCACGCGGCAGCGCGCGCTTCCGCGTGCATCGTTGTGAAGCGTGCTGGGTTCCCGCCTTCGCAGGGATGACGATGTGAAGTAGAAGAGGGAGATGAGCCACGTCCAAATTCTCGTCGACGCCGACGCCTGCCCGGTGAAGGAGGAAATTTACCGGGTGGCGCGGCGAACTGGCACAATGGTGAAGATCGTCGCAAATTCGGCGATCCGGGTGACACCTGAGCCGTTCGTTGAGCGGGTGCAGGTCAGCGGAAGCTTTGATGCGGCGGATGACTGGATCGCCGAGCGCGCCGACGCGCACAGCATCGTCATTACGTCCGACATCCTGCTCGCGGATCACTGTGTGAAGGCGGGCGCGGTGGTGCTCGCGCCAACGGGCAAGCCGTTCACGGCGGCGACCATCGGCAATGCGGTGGCGACGCGGGCGCTGATGGCTGACTTGCGTGCGATGGGCGATGTGACGGGCGGTCCTGCGCCATTTGCCAAGGCGGACCGGTCAAGGTTCCTGTCGGCGCTGGATGAAGCGGTGAACCGGCTGCGGCGCGGCTAGGCCTATCCCCAATCCTCAATCCGCCAGCCGCGTGCCGCAGCCAGCCGCAACAACGGCGGGTGGGCGTTGACGGCCACCGCCTCGTCAGCCCAGTCGAACATTGGCGCATCAGTCGCGTGGTCGGAATAGAAGCGGACGTGGCCGCGCTCCGCGCCGTCAGCACTAAGCCAGGCTTCGACCATGTTGCGCTTGGCGGGGCCGTAGCAGTTTTCTCCGTCGAGCCACGCCGCCAGCTGGTCGCCGT
Organism: Sphingosinicellaceae bacterium; assembly: GCA_043759675.1. Lineage (GTDB taxonomy): Bacteria > Pseudomonadota > Alphaproteobacteria > Sphingomonadales > Sphingomonadaceae > JADCGM01. The sequence goes on along the minus strand of JAYVLC010000191.1, from coordinate 9,138 downwards.
CCCAGATCGAATTCGTGGCGACGATGTCGGCGACTCCAAGCCGTCGGGCAATACCCTCGACGTAGAAGCGGTGCGAGGCTGTGGCGAGCACGACGCGGCGGCCTTCGGCCTTGTCGGCGGCGATTTGGGTGAGGGCCCTCGGCAGGCAGTTCCGCGCCATCACCCGTTCAGCATAGGCCTCGACCATCGGCGCGAGCCGGTCGCGGCTGACCCGGCGGCCCATCAGGACCAGCTGATTCAGCTGCTTCACCTGCTTGCGGTCGATGATTTTCAGTACGAACATCAGGCCATTGAGTCCGGCAAGCGGCAACAGCAACAGCCGCCACGGAGCCTTGCGGACCGCCCAGAACAGCAGCCAATTGGTATAGGTGCCGGTGCGGGTGATGGTCCGGTCCATGTCGTAGATCGCGAAATCGGTCATGGCCGCGCCTTCAGGATCGTCTCGGCCAGCGCATGGTCGGCGGGTTTGTCGACATCAATTGCGGCTTCGGCAAAGGGCAGCGGCACCAGCTTTGCTGACAGACCAAGCCGCCGTCCGGCAGCTGTCAGCGCTTCCGGCATCGAAATGGTCCGGGTCGCAGCCCGCAGCGCGAGCAGCGGCCCGAACGCGGCAAACAATCTGGCGACCTTCTTGCGGTCGGCCTCGACGGTGGCCCAGAGGTCGAGCGCGGCGCGCGCTGCCGCGGAGGTCAGCGCAAACAGATTCGCCCCGGACCACGCCCCACCGCGCAGTTTCAGCCAAGTGCGCACATTGTCGGGATAGGCCGCCAGCAGGGTTCGCCGCTCCACCATGCCGACTGCGACATCAGCATCCTCCGCGCCCGCGACAAACGCTGCCACCATTGCAGGCGTCAGCAAGGGGTGATCAGCGGTGGTGACGAGCACTGGCCACGGCGCACCGACCGAGCCAGCAGCAGCCGACACGCTGAGCGATATCGAGGCCTGGGAGGTGAGGCAGGTGACGCGCGGCTCATGCGCCAGCCACGCCGTGTCCGGCCGGGCGGTCAGCGCCTGCGGGTCTTGCGCCAGCACGACGACGCGCGCGATTGCGGGACTGGCAAGCAACGTCTTGGCGACCCGTGACAGCATCGCCTCCCCGGCGACCGGGATCAGGGCTTTCCATTGTTCCCCGAAATGGTCGGCCAGCCGGTCGCCGCCGGGTCGCTGGCCAGCGAGCAGCAGCGCGGTCCAGCCGGTTGTGCGGGCAGACGGAGGGAGCATTTCGGTCATCGGTGCTGGCCCTGCCGCTGCGCTGTGGCGGAAATATGATCGGGCGGGCAATGCGTTTGGCACTTGCCGGACGCCGCCGCCGTCGCCACGCTGCTGACCACCATGATTCCCGATGCAACCATGACAGAGGAGACCCGCGCTGACAGGCGCGTGCTGCGCTTCGCCGGGCGGCTGACGGTGGCGCGGATCAACGCGCTGTCGCGCATAATATTTACACTGGAGCCGGACGGGCGCGGGCTGACAATCGACCTGTCGACGGTGGAGCGGATCGACACGGTCGGTGCCTGGCTGGTGTATCGGCTGATGCGGGACTGGGGCCTTGCCGGGCTTGGCGTCGAACTAGTGGGCGCATCGACGGACACCAGGGCGTTGATCGACCGGGTTGGCGAGCATGACAAGCCGGTGCTGATACGCCCGGATCAGGGGCATCCCTTATCGCGTCGCCTTGCCGAGATCGGGACGTTCGTGACCGGGACGGTCGCGCTGCTCGGCGATTTTCTTGGCTTTGTCGGCGAAGCGATGGTGGCGCTGGCCCGGACGATCGCCAATCCGCGGCGCCTGCGCTGGATCGCCGTGATGCGGCAGGCCGAAGTGGTCGGGGTCAATTCGCTGGCGATCATTGGGCTGATGTCATTCCTGATTGGTATCGTCATCGCCCAGCAAGGCGCGGTGCAGCTGCGTCAGTTCGGAGCGGAAGTGTTCACCGTCAATCTGATCGGACGGTCAGTCTTGCGCGAACTGGGCGTCCTGATGACCGCGATCATGGTTGCTGGCCGGTCGGGGTCGGCCTTTGCGGCGCAGATCGGCTCGATGAAGCTGGCCGAGGAAATCGATGCGCTGAAGACCATTGGCCTGTCGCCGGTTGAAACGCTGACGCTGCCCCGCCTGATCGCGACTGCGATGATGATGCCGGTGCTCAGCTTTTATGCCGCGCTGATGGGCTTGCTCGGTGGCGCGATGTTCTGTTCGGTGTCGCTTGGCATTCCGTTCGTGACCTTCATCCAGCGCACCCAGGAAGTTGTTCCGCTGACCGACTTGCTGGTCGCGTTGATCAAGGCCCCGGTGTTCGGCGCGCTGATCGCGGTGACCGGCTGCTATCACGGGATGCAGGTCACGGGGAACGCCGAGTCGGTTGGCGAACGGACAACGGCGGCGGTGGTGCAATCGATTTTCATGGTGATCGTGCTCGATGCCTTTTTCGCGGTGTTCTTTTCGGCGGTGGGCTGGATATGACCGGGGCCGATGACATCGTCGTCCGGGTCAAGGGCCTGTGCAATGCGTTCGGCGATCAGGTCATCCATGACGGCCTCGACCTTGAGGTGCGGCGCGGCGAGATTATCGGCGTCGTTGGTGGGTCGGGGACTGGGAAATCCGTGCTGATGCGCTCGATCATCGGGCTTCAGCGTCCAGAAGCTGGCGAGATCGAGGTATTTGGCCATGACATGATGAACCTCACCGAGGCAGATGCCGCCGAAGTTCGCCGCCATTGGGGGGTGTTGTTTCAGGCCGGTGCGTTGTTTTCCGGCCTGACTGTCGCGGAAAATGTCGAGGTTCCCTTGCGTGAATTCTACCGGCTCGACGAGCAGCTGATGGATGAAATCGCCGCGTTCAAGATCGGCATGGTTGGCCTGCCGGTTGAGGCCGGGCCGAAATATCCGTCGGAATTGTCGGGCGGCATGAAAAAGCGCGCTGGCCTCGCCCGGGCGCTGGCGCTCGACCCGCGATTGCTGTTCCTCGACGAGCCGACCGCCGGGCTTGATCCGATTGGCGCGGCGGCCTTTGATGATCTGCTGAAACAATTGCGCGATACGCTCGGGTTGACGGTGTTCCTGATCACCCATGACCTCGATACCCTGCATGCGATCTGCGACCGGGTTGCCGTGCTCGCCGACCAGCGGGTGTTGACGGTCGGAACAATCCCGGAGCTACTGGCGTTTGATCATCCGTGGGTGCAGGATTATTTCAGGGGTGCACGCGGTCGTGCCGCCGCCGCGACAGCCGGGGAGCGTGCCTGAGGCATGGAAACAAAAAGCAGCAATGTCCTGGTTGGCGGGGTCGTGCTTGCGCTGGTTGTCGGGCTGTTCGCCTTCATCCTGTGGCTGGCCAATATCGACACCCAGGGTCGCAACGAGTTCGACATTTTCTTCAAGACCTCGGTAACGGGGCTTGCCAAAGGCAGCCAGGTGCAGTTCTCCGGCGTTCCTGTCGGCGCGGTCGATGATATCAGGCTGCTGCCCGATACGCCGGAATTCGTGCGGGTCCGCATCCATGTCAACGAAGACGTGCCGGTGCTGATCGGCACCACCGCCACAATCAGCGGCGTCGGCTTTACCGGCACCTCGATCATTCAGCTTGATGGTGCGATCAAGGGCGCCGCGGCGATCAGCGACCCCGGCCCCTACGGCGTTCCGGTCATCCCGACCAAGCCGGGGGCGCTTGGGGAGCTGTTGTCCAACGCGCCGGAATTGCTCGACCGGCTGTCGACGCTGACCCTGCGCCTCAGCGAAGTGCTCAGTGACAAAAACCAGGCGTCAATTTCGGGCATATTGAAGAACAGCGAGCAAGTGACCAGGGCCTTTGCCGGGCGGGCCGACGAAATTGCTGCGACGCTGGCCGAAGCGCGTGTGGCTGTGCAGGAATTGAGGGTTGCCGCGACAAAGTTCGCCGCGCTCGCTGACAGCGGCACAAAACTGGTCGACGAGGAAGGCCGCCCCCTGATCGCCGATCTGCGGGAAGCAACAAAGCGTGCGAATGCGACGCTGGCCGCCCTTGAAGGCGTGGCGAAGGAAGCCCAGCCGGCGATGCAGACCGTCAACCGGCAGACGCTGCCGGAAATCGGGCAACTGATCCGCGAGCTGCGGGATGTCACAACCAACCTCGGTGCGATCAGCGCCAAACTCGATGAGGACCCGGCCGGGGCGCTTGTCGGTGGACGAAAGCTACCAGACTATGACCCCAAGTCCAAATAGCGTCGCCCTTGCGGCGGCTGTCGCAATGTTGTCGGGCTGCGGCCCGCTCGTCCAGATCGGCGGCAACGTGCCCGCACCTGCCGCGCTGCTGACGCTGCGGGCCGAGGCATTGCCGGAGGCCGCACCGGCAAAGGTTGGCAATACCCTGCTGATCGCCCAGCCTATCGTCCCCGGTTCACTGCAAACACTGCGTCTGCCGGTCACCACCGCCGATACCGAGCTGCAATATCTGAAAGACGGCAGCTGGATTGAGCAACCCGCCAAGCTGTTCCAGCGCCTGCTGATCGATGTGGTTGCGGCCAAAGCGGGCGTCATCGCGCTCGATGGCCGCAGCGGCGACATTGCAGCGCAACGCAAGCTGACCGGGCAGTTGCTGGATTTCGGCCTCGATGTGCGCGCGAGCCCCGTGGTCCGCGTCCGCTATGACGCGGCGTTGACCAGCAACACCGGCAAATTGCTGGCCGTACGCAGCTTCACCGCGAGCCAGCCCGTCAGCGCGCAAACCCCCGGCAATGTCGCCGCCGCGCTCAACCGGGCGGCGAACATGGTAGCGAGCGATGTCGCCGACTGGGTGGCGGGGAATTGAGGATCGCGACTGACGCCCCTACCCGGTAGGCCCAACGGGCCGCAATGTCGGTTTTGTACCCGGCCCGTGCCCGCTATCTCAAACCATTTCCCGCGCTGCTTCGGCCAGAAACGCTGATCGGGTCAACCCGCGTTCGCGCGCTGCGCCGTCGATCAAGCCCAGTGTGTTTTCGTCAAAGCTGAGGTTGACCCGCCTCGTTCGGCCGACCGGTACGAGGGCAGGAAGCAGAATTGTTGCCGCCGCCTCGGCGAAATCTTCCGCCAGGTCCTGATCATGGCGCAATATGGTCAAGGACCGAGTACGCGGCATTTCAACACCAGCATCGATCATCGCTGCAAGGTGGGCGGCAAGAACCACCCGCGCCTCGATGATTGCCGCATCCAAGTCGTCGGTTTCAATATGGGCGGTGAAGCCGGGAACGTCTGCACAGGTAAAGCCAAAGCCGGTTGGGTCGGCAAAAACAAACGCGAGATAGTGCATCACAGGCTCCTTCGTTGGCGGGGGGTCACCAGCCCGCGGCTTTGAATATCGTGCGCTTCAGACCCTTTCCGATGTCCTTGCGCGGGTGCGGCACGGTCACAATATTTGGCCGCCGGGGATGCTTGAACGTCCAGTGACTCCCGGTAACCGAGGCCCGGTTCCACCCTTCCCTCAGCAGCCGCTTGATGATTGCATCACTGTCGCCCATGCGGACTCTCTGGTATTTCACACACATATATACACATTTGCTCTGGCGCTGCCAATAGTGTTGGAGCATGAATTTGAACAGCATCAGCCGCTATGACGCGGTCCTGACTGGTAACGGAGGCAGGCTGCTGGCCGTGCGCAGCTTCACCGCGAGCCAGCCCGTCAGCGCGCAAACCCCCGGCAATGTCGCCGCCGCCCTGAACCGCGCGGCGAACATGGTGGGGGGCGATGTCGCCGACTGGGTGGCGGCGAATTGAGGATTGATGCTAGGAGAAAAGTCACAGGTTTGAGAGGCAGATATGCGGTATCCAATCGCGATTGAACCCGGCACCGAGGCAAATGCGTTCGGTGTCGTCGTTCCCGACCTGCCGGGTTGCTTCTCGGCAGGGGACACGCTGGAAGACGCGATGGCGGAGGCGGAGGAGGCAGCAGCGGCATGGGTCGATGCAGCGCTGGATGCCGGCATTGCGATTCCCGGCCCCAGCCGTCTGGAGGCGTTGCGCCAGAACCCAAATTTTGCAGGTTGGGCCTTTGGTATGGAGACGCTCGACCCTACCTGGCTGGCCTTGTCACACCCGCGTCGGGCGGCCTAGCGCCTCGGGCCTACACCCGCTATCGTGAGGACAGGGAGAGTGGTTTGTGACCAACCGGCTTTATTACGGAGACAATCTGGATGTGCTGCGGGAGCATCTGAAGGATGAGAGCGTTGACCTGATTTATCTCGATCCGCCTTTCAACTCGAACGCGAGTTATAACATCCTGTTTAAATCCCCGGCGGGCGCGGGGGCGGATGCAAGCATAGAGGCGTTTGACGACACATGGGCGTGGGGGCCGACAGCGTCGAGCGCGTTGATGGACATTACACAGAGCGGCAACCACAAGCTCCACGTGCTGATGCAGGCGATGAAGGTCGCTATCGGTGAAAATGCAATGATGGCGTACTTGGCGATGATGGCGGTGCGGTTGGTCGAGCTGCACCGAGTTCTCAAATCTACGGGAAGTCTGTATTTGCACTGCGATCCGACCGCGAGCCATTATTTGAAGCTGGTGCTGGATGCGGTGTTTGGGCCGGAACACTACCGCAGCGAGATCATCTGGAAACGCACATCCAGCCACAACAGTGCCAAGCGCTGGGGGCCGGTTCACGATACGATTTTCTATTATGTCAAAAACGAAGCGTCGGTGTGGAATGCGGTGTTTGAGTCATACGATGAGAAGTATCTCGACCGCTTTTATAGGTTTGAAGATGAAAATGGGCGCTTCCGGATAGGCGACTTGACTGGTGCGGGAATTCGCAGAGGTGATTCGGGCAGGGCATGGCGAGATTATGATCCCACGGACTCTGGTCGACATTGGGCCATTCCAACCGGAGCAATTCGACGTGCAGGCATTAACGGCGATTTTGAAACACTGTCGCCACAAGAAAAACTTGATCGGCTTGATGAAATCGGCCTGATTTATTGGCCCCCAAAGGGAAGCGTGCCGCAATTCAAGCGGTATCTTGAATCGGATCGGGGGGCGCCAATTCAAGATATGATTACCGACATCGGCCCCATTTCGTCTCAAGCGGCGGAACGCCTCGGTTACCCAACGCAAAAACCCCGTGCCTTGCTCGAGCGGATTATCGCAGCTTCTTCCAACCCTGGCGATGTGGTGCTTGATCCGTTTTGCGGCTGCGGAACGGCGGTCGATGCCGCGGAGAAACTGGGGCGGCTGTGGACCGGCATTGATGTCACTCACCTCGCCATCGGCCTGATCGAAAAGCGGATGCGCGAAGGCTACGGGGATGACCTGCGGTTCGAGACCATCGGTAGCCCCAAAGACCTTGCCAGCGCACAGCGCCTCGCGGTGGATGATCCTCACCAGTTCCAGCACTGGATCACGCTGAAACTCGGTGGCTATCCGTGGATGGGCGGCAAGAAAGGCGGCGACAAGGGCGTTGACGGCTATTTCTACTATGTTGGAAACGACGGCAGCACCAAAACCGGCGTGATTTCCGTTAAGGCCGGTGGCAATGTCAATCCTGCTATGGTGCGAGATCTGGGCCGCGTGATGGCGCGCGATGGCCATGAACTAGGCGTGTTCGTCTGCGCGGCCCTACCAACCAAGGGGATGATCGATGAAGCCAATTCGCATGGGTTGGTGGAACGTCATTTTGGTGGTGATCTGAAGGACGCGGTGCGGTATCCCGCACTGCAAACATTCACGCTTGCTGAATTGTTTCAAGATCGCCGCCCGAACCTGCCGCCGCTGGTCAGTGCCAACCGCAAGGCCGTCCGGGTCGAGATGCGCGATTACCACAAACCCGGCGCACAGGGCGGGCTGGGGCTGTAGGCGCTTCCCCTAAGCCAGCCCCTTGCTCGCCACCTCGAACACATCCTTTGATAAATCCGGGGTTGCCAGTACCCGTTGCAGCTCCGCCTTCATTAGCGCGGCGCGGTGTGGTTCCAGCCGACGCCAGCGGGTGAGGGATTGGGCGAGCCGCGCGGCAGACTGGGTGTTGATCCGGTCGGCGGCAATCGCCTCGTCCGCAATGAAGCGATAGGCGGCACCGCTGGCGTCGTTGAACCGCAACTGGTTGGCAGCGAACGACAGCAGCAGGGCGCGCAGCCGGTTCGGGTTGCGGCGCGAGAAGTCGGGGTGATCGGCCAGCGCGGTGACCTGCGCCAGCGTGTCGCTGCGGAGCGACAGCGCCTGCACCGTGAACCATTTGTCGATGACCAGCGGATCGTCGCGGAACTTGCTGTGGAACGCCGCGACGGCTGCGTCACGTTCGGGCCGGGCCGAGTTGACCAGCACGCCGAGCGCCGCCATCCGGTCGGTCATGTTGTCGGCGCGGTCGAACTGGTCATGCGCTGCGGTGATGGCATCGGCCCCGTCATCGGCGCACAGGAAACCGAGCGCGACATTCTTCAGCTTGCGCCGTGCCTTTGCCACGCCGGTTGCTGCATAGCCGTTGTCGCTGTGGCTGCGGTAAATCTCCCACCACCGCGCGCGATTATGATCGAGCAGCGCCAGCCGGGCGGTCTGACGGGCGCGGTGGATGGCATCGGGATCGACCTTGTCCAGCTGGTCACCAAGGAAGGCCTCGCTCGGCAACTGGACGGCTTCGGCAATGAACGCCGGGTCGAGGCCGGAGTCGAGCGTCGCAGCGACCGCGCGCAACAGGTCAGGGTCAGCCGCATTGCCGCCGCTGATCGCCGCCGTCAGGACATCGACGCCGAGCCGCTGCATCGCCTCGTAGCGGGCAAACGGGTCATCATCATGTGCCGACAGCAGCGCCAGATCGGCGCGCGATTGGTTGGCCTCGATGATCACAGGCGCGGTGAAGCCGCGGTTGAGCGAGACCAGCGGCGGACTGGCAACCCCCTCGAACGTCACCGAAGCCCTCGCAGCCGTCAGCTCGATCAGCCGTTCGTCACCGAGCCTGGCCCCGGTATCGCGGTCGAACAGCGCGACGCGCAGCGGCAGGTGGAACGGGGCCTTGACCGGTTGCCCGGGCGTTGCGGGCGTGGATTGTGCGAGGCTGAGCGTTGCAGTCCCGGCAGCGGCGTCATGCAACAGGCCGGCGTGGATGCGCGGGGTTCCCGACTGCGAATACCAGCGCCGGAACTGTGTCAGGTCGCGCCCGCTTGCGTCTTCATGGGCGCGGACCCAATCCTCGAC
>JAYVLC010000190.1:0-1885 GCA_043759675.1 Sphingosinicellaceae bacterium | reverse complement strand
GGGCCAGCCGGAATGGGAGTCCACCAGCGAATTGTTCATCGAGGACCTTGACCGGATATCGAAGTGGCTGGAGCGCGCCATTGAACGTATGCCGATCTTTGGCGAAGTTGGCATCCGCCGCATCGTCAACGGCGCGATCCCGCACACGCCCGATGGGGGGCCGTTGCTTGGACCGGCGGCTGGGCTGAAGAATTTCTGGCAGTGTTGCGGCACGTCATTCGGCATCGCGCAGGGCGGCGGTTCGGGTAAATACTTGGCGCAGTGGATGGTTTACGGCGACGCTGACATCAACATGACCGAGTTTGATCCGCGCCGGTACGGTCCGTTTGCGGACGAGGATTACAGTCGGGAGAAGGTGTTTCTTGATTACCGGATGACGTTCACCACGCGCCTGCCCGGTGAGGAGGAGCCTGATGGCCGCCCGCAGAAAGCCAGTCCTCTGTACGATCGGTTGAAGGCAGTCGGCGCAGTTTACGGCGAGACCCATGGCTGGGAACGACCGAAATGGTTTTCGCTCGACGGGCGTGCCGAGGAAGGTGGCTATTGCCGGACCAACATCTTCGAAGTCATCGGCGAAGAAGTCCGGGCCGTTGAACAGCGGGTCGGTGTCCTCGATCTGTCAGGCTTTGCCAAATATGATGTGATCGGACCCGATGCCGAAGCTTTTTTGAACCGCATCTGCGCCAACCGGATGCCGAAGAAGCTGGGCGGTATCGGCCTGGTACATCCGCTGTCGCGCGGCGGGCGGATTTATGGTGAGATGACTGTAACCCGGTTCGCCGATGATCATTTTTATTGCCTGTCCGCCGCCGCCGCCGAGCAGCGCGATTGGGACTTGCTGCTGCAGAGCAAGTTACCTGGCGAAGATGTGGCGATCCGCAATCTGACCATGGACCTCGGCGTTCTGGTGTTGAGCGGTCCACGTTCGCGCGAGGTTTTGGCGAAGCTGACCGGCGCTGACCTGAGCAATGATGGATTTCGCTGGCTGAGCGGGCAGGAGATCGTGGTTGCCGGTGTGAGGCTGCGGGCGTTGCGGGTATCCTATGTTGGTGAACTCGGCTGGGAGCTGCACCCGATGATGGGTGACTTGGCCAAATTATATGATGCGGTGTGGGAAGCGGGTCAGCCGTTCGGCATCGCCAATTATGGGCTCTATGCCGTCAACACGATGCGGGTGGAAAAGGGCTACAAGGCCTGGGGGTCGGAACTGACCAACGAATTGTCGATGATCGAAGCAGATATGGGCCGGTTCATCAATTTCAAGAAAGACGATTTTGTCGGTCGGCAGGCAACACTCGACGGCCCCGACCGGTTCCGGATTGTCTACGGCGAGGTCGACGCCTCCGACGTTGACGTGCGTGGCGGAGAGCCGTGTGTTGTCGGCGGCACGAACATCGGCGTGACCACATCGGGCGGCTATGGCCACAGGGTCAGCAAGAGCCTGTTCTTTGCCTGCGTGCCGATCGAACATGCAGTGCCCGGATCAAGGTTCGATATCTATCTTCAGGGTGACATGCGCTCGGCGACGGTGCGTGAGCACCCCGCCTACGACCCCGAAAATGCCAGAATGAAGGCCTGAGGCGATGGCGTCCGAACTTCCCCGGAAGGCCCGCGTTGTCATTATCGGCGGCGGCGTCATTGGCTGCTCGATTGCCTATCATCTGACCAAGATTGGCTGGGACGATGTCGTCCTGCTGGAACGCAAGCAGCTGACCAGCGGAACGACCTGGCATGCCGCCGGACTGGTCGGGCAGCTCCGCCCGTCGATCAACATGACTAAGCTCGCCAAATATACCGGTGAGCTTTATCGGGGCCTTGAGGCCGAGACCGGGCAGGCGACCGGCTACCGCCAGTGTGGCTCAATCTCGATGGCGACCAACGCTGA
>JAYVLC010000189.1:0-5445 GCA_043759675.1 Sphingosinicellaceae bacterium | reverse complement strand
GTCGCGTTCCGCGCCATGATCGGCGACAAGCTGCAACCGGCGCACCAGCGGCTGCGCGATTTCATCGTCAATGATTACCTGCCCAAGGCGCGCACCGAGGTCGGCCTGTCGGCAATGCCGGGTGGGGCCAATCTGTACCGCTATCTGGTTGAGCAGACCACGACGACCCACATGACGCCGGAGGAGATTCACGCGCTCGGCCTGTCAGAGGTTGACCGGATTCATGCCGAGATGACCAAGGTCAAAAATCAGGTCGGGTTCAAGGGTTCGCTGGCGCAATTTTTTGTGTTCATGCGCACCAGCCCGAAGTTCCGGCCGGCGTCGGCCAAAGCGGTCAAGGACGAATTTTTCGCGATTGAAAAACGCGTCAATGTCCGCATCCCGGAGCTGTTCAGCACCGTCCCCAAGTCACCGCTCGATATCCGTCCGGTGCCCGACTACAAGGAAAAGACTGACGCAGCTGGCTCCTACCAGCAGGGCACGCCTGACGGGTCACGGCCCGGCGTGTTCTTCTACAATACCTACGACCTGCCGTCGCGCTCGACGTTCGGGGCGGAAACCCTGTTCCTACACGAGGGCATTCCGGGTCACCATTTCCAGATCAGCCTGTCACAGGAGAAGGAGTCGCTGCCACCGTTCCAGCGCTATGGTGGCAATACCGCCTATGTCGAAGGCTGGGCGCTGTATGCCGAGAGTCTGGGCACCGAACTTGGCATGTTTACCGACCCCTATCAGATGTACGGCCATCTTGATGATGAAATGCTGCGCGCCATGCGGCTCGTTGTGGACACCGGCCTGCACTCGAAGGGCTGGAGCCGTGACCAGTCGATCAAATATATGCTCGACAATTCGGCAATGGGCAAAACCGATGCCACCGCCGAAGTTGAACGCTATATCGCGATTCCATCACAGGCCCTTGCCTATAAAATCGGCCAGCTGACGATCCGGCGCTTGCGCACCAGGGCCGAAGCAGAACTGGGCGGAAAATTCGATGTGCGCGGGTTCCACGAGCAGGTGCTGATGTCAGGCGCACTGCCGATGGCGGTGCTTGAAACAAAGATCGATGCCTGGATCGCGGCGAAAAAGGCCACCTGACGTCCGGGCTCGCAGGCTCAGCCCAGAATTCCCGACGCGGATCCCTGTCCGGCGGCTAACTGCGCCGGGTCAGTTGGCCGCCGACCCAGCCCGCAACCAGCGCAAGGGCGACGGCGGCCAGCCCATAGGCGAGGCCGTGATCCGTTGCGGCAACATACACCGCGCGTTCAAATCCGGATTTGCCAATCGCAATCCGGCGGTTGGTCGTTGCCACCACCCGACCCTGCCGGATCAGGAATATCTGCGCATCATAGTCACCGACGGGTACCGCTGAGGGAATTGCGATGCGCGCGCTGTACAGCATATTCTCGACGATACTGACGCCGTGGGGGTTTTCGGCATAGAGGCCGGTGCGTTTGCGCAACGCGAGCAGCCCCGCCTCGAACGCCTGCAGGTCGGCCGGCGCATTGGCTGAGGCCGGGGACAGTTGCAGGTGATCGAGGCCGATCTCGTAAATGGCTGCGGTCGTTTCATCGAGCATGTCGCGGACCGGCCGCGACGACGCCACGGCATAAAAGCCCGGCGCGCTTTCATATCTGGCCTTGGCGGTGTTCAGCCAGATGCCGGCCACCCTTGCCTTGCGCCGCACCGTGATCGGCTCAGCCGGGCCACGCACCACGATCGCAATCTCTGGCGCATCGCCGGGGGGGCGCCCCCCGGGATATTGCACCGCGCCGAACACCAGCAAATTGGCCCCGGCAAAGCTGTATTCGATATCGATTCTGCTTTGCGAAATATCAGAGATCAGTTTGATCGCGGCTGTTGCGGGCTGGGCGGCAGCCAGCGCCAGCACGGACAGGAGCCACCGCATCAGGCCGGTCCTTGCACGCTGTAAAGGTCGCCCGGTCGCCATGTCAGCCCGATGAACAAGCGGATTGCGACGGCCAGAACAATCAGCGCCAGCGCCAGCCGCAGTTTTTCTGCCGGAAGCTTCCGGGCCGCATTTGCGCCGAACTGTGCGCCGATTACCCCGCCGATCAGCAGGAGCACGGCCAGAACGATATCGACCGACTGGGTGTTGACGGCGTGCAGCAGGGTCGTCGCCGCGGTCACCGCGACAATCTGCATAAGGGAAGTGCCGATCACCACGCCGGCCTGCATTCCGAGCAGGTAGATCATTGCCGGCACCATGATGAATCCGCCGCCGACCCCCATGATCACCGTCAACACGCCAACGAACAGCCCGAGCAGGAACGGAGCCAGCGGCGACATGTAAAGCCCCGATTTATAGAAACGGGTCCGGCCCGGCAGGGCTGCGACAAAGCGGTTGTGGCGGTGGGCGCGCGGCGCTGGCGGGCGGCCGGCACGTTTGGCAAGCAGTCCGCCGACGGCGTCCTTCAGCATCAGGCCGCCAACCGATCCAAGGAGCACGACATAGATCAAGGAGATCGCAATATCGATCTGGCCGGATTTCTGCAGCATCCGGAACAGGATCGCCCCAAGCCCGGCGCCGCACAGCCCGCCAGCGATCAGCACCGCCCCCATTTTGGGATCAACCCCGCCGCGCCGCCAGTGCGCCAGCGCGCCGGACACGCTTGCGCCGGTGATCTGTGTCGCCGATGACGCCACAGCCACCGCAGGCGGGATGCCGTAAAAGATCAACAGCGGCGTGGTCAAAAACCCGCCACCGACCCCGAACATTCCCGACAGGAACCCGACCAGCAGCCCCATAGCGACGATGACCGCAGCGTTGACGCTCACCTCGGCAATGGGGAGGTATATGTCCATTTTCGAGGTCTAGAGGACGCAGGGCAATAGGGGAAGCTCCGGGTCGGTGGCCAGCGATCCCTAATCGCGCGTACCTCGCGCCCTGCCGCCATGATGCTTCCGCAGAAACGCCGCGATCGCCGCGTTGGCCAGCTCGGGCCGCTCCAGCGTTGCCCAATGATTTACGCCTGGAAGGTGGATGACCGTCGCTGCGGTGGCGTAGCTCACCATCCGGTCAGCCGCTGCGCTGACAAAGGTCTGATCCGCGTCGCCCCAGAGCAGCAAGGCTGGAACTTTGATCCTCGGATTGTCCGATGGCCAGCGGCTCGTTGCATTGATTCTGGCGAATTCGGGGATGTTGGCGCGGTACCAGTTCATCCCGCCGTTGACGGCCATCGGGTTGGACAGCGCCTGTCGGAACAACTCGCCCCTGGCCGCCGTCAATCCGCCAGCGGCGATGAGGCGCCCATAGGATTGCTGCCAGACACGCTCGGTTGCGCCGGGTGTTTCAAGGTCATTCAGCGTCAGCTTCAGGAACTGTTCCATATAGGCAGAGCGCTGCTGTTGCTCGGTGTCGGTCGCAACCAGATCAAGGAACAGGTTATACGGCGGTGCACTCAATCCGATGACGGCGGTCAGACGATCCGGATAGCCCTGCGCATAGGCAAATGCGAGGGCAGCCCCCCAATCATGCCCGATCAGTGCAAACCGGCTCGGTCCGTTCAGGTGCCGGGCGAGATCATCCAGCTGCGCCGCGAGACGGTCAATGCGATAGGGAGCAAGGTCAAGCGGCTTGGCCGACAGACCGGCCCCGAGCCCATCAACCGCCACAACCCGGTAGCGCGTCTTCAGCAACTCCATCTGGTCAAAGAAGCTGAACCAAAAGGACGGGAACCCGTGATACAGGATGACCAGCGGGCCGTGCCCAGCCTCGACATAGTGCAACCGTGTTTCGCCCCGTCCGAAATAGCCTTCACGGTAGCTGACATGATCGCGGCCAACCTGATTGGCGTAGGCGACCGCAGGATCGCCGACGGTCGATTGCGCCAATGTCGCTGGCGGAAGCGCGCAGCAGGCCAGCACCGCGTACAGGAACCGGGAGACGCCGATTTTCATTGCCTGACCCTTCTTCGCCCGCGGCCACCAGTCATGAAAGACGCGGCCAACTATTGCAATAGTCGTCAATAAAAGTTAGGTGGCTGCGGGCAGCATGTCATGCAGGGGGAGAGCGTCGGCGATGCGGATGTTTGCCTATGTCGCAGGTTTGGCTGGACCGCTCGTGGCGGCCGCAGTGACCAGCGCCGCACCCGGAATTGCCAAGCCTGTTTCGGCCAACGCAGTTCAGGCAGAGCAGCTGTTCAAGCGGGCCTGCGCGTCTTGCCATGCGACGGGTGCGGGCGGTGCACCAAAAATGGCTGCGCTGCGGACCCAAACGCGCGCGGCAATCCGGACGACGCTCGAAACAGGTGTCATGGCGGCCCAGGGGGCTGCGATATCGCCGACGGAACGGTCAGCACTGGCTGACTATCTTGGCAAGCCGCCATCGTCTGCTACCGAGACCCGGCCACGGAGCCTGACGTGCTCGGGCAAGCTGACGCTCGCCGGGCCGCCCCTGTGGAACCGGTGGGGCAATGGCCTTAGAAATCAGCGCTATCAGCCCGTATCCCGGGGCGGAATCACGCCGGCGTCGGTCAGCAGGCTTGAGCTGAAATGGGCATTCGGATTTCCGGATGCGGCACGGGCCCGCTCCCAGCCAGCCGTAACTGCAGAAGCGATCTTTACCGGAAGCCAAAGAGGCCGCGTCTATGCGCTCGACACCGCTACCGGCTGCATCTGGTGGACGTTTGATGCAAGCGCCGAGGTCCGGTCGGCTCCGACGCTCGGGACGGATGCGCAAGGGCGGATCAACGCGCTCTATTTCGGCGACTTCAACGCCAATGTGTATGCGGTAAACCCCCGGACCGGTGCCTTGCTGTGGAAAAAATCGGTGCAGGACCATCCGCAGGGGATGCAGACCGGCTCGCTCACTCTGTACCGAGACCGCCTGTATGTGCCGATGTCATCGAGCGAGGTGGTCAGCGCCATCAACCAGACCTACGCCTGCTGTACGTTCCGCGGCGGGATCAGCGCGCTCGACTCCCGGACGGGCCAGACGCTGTGGCGGATGCACACGACGGAGCCGCCCATCGAAACGGGCCGGACTTCGGTTGGAGTTCGGTCGTTCGGCCCGTCTGGGGCACCCGTCTGGTCGACGCCGACCGTCGATGAGACGCGCGGCCTGCTGTATTTCGGGACGGGCGAGAATTATTCCTCCCCCGCCAACGGCATGAGCGATTCAATTGTCGCAGTTGAGCTTGCCACCGGTGCGGTTCGCTGGGTCCGGCAAACAATCGCCGGGGATGCGTGGAATGCGGCTTGCGGGCGCGTTGGCAGCCTGGCCAATTGTCCCAAGGAAGATGGCCCGGACTTTGATTTCGGCGCGCCGCCAATCCTTGTGACGCTGGCGAGTGGCAAGGACATTCTGCTAGCCGGACAGAAATCCGGGATGATCTACGGACTTGACCCCGACGCCGACGGCAAAATCCTCTGGGACGTGCGGGCCGGGATGGGCGGCTTCAACGGCGGCGTCCACTGGGGCATGGC
>JAYVLC010000188.1:0-1978 GCA_043759675.1 Sphingosinicellaceae bacterium | reverse complement strand
GCTCAACCGGCGCATCGGCACCGCAGTTCGATCAGTCTGCGACAATGGCAGCACCGACCTCGCCGCGACCATGGCAGCCAACCGGTGCATGAGCCAGGCCCGCGCAAGCGCCCAGACGCAGATCGCAGCCGCCAGCTCCACCGCACTCGTGTTTGCGTCGCGCTGATCCCCTCAGTCGCGCCGTTGGGGGTCGCCGGGAAACCGGCGGCCCCTTCCACGTCACGGTTCGGTGCCGAGCCACCCCTCCAAAATCCCGTTCACCTCATCCGGCGCATCCTGCTGGACCCAGTGGCTCGCATCCGGCAGCCGCCTGACCGTCAGGTCGCGCACGAACGCATCGGTCCCGTCGAGCGTCGCAATATCTAGCGCCACGTCCTGCTCGCCCCAGATCAGCAGCGTCGGGGTTTCGATGACCGGATAATCCGCCCTCACCACGCCGCCCCGGAACGCGGCGCGGTACCAGTTGAGCATCGCGGTCATCGCGCCGGGGCGCTGGGCGGATTTGGCGTAAACCTCCAGATCGGCGCGGGGGAAGCGAGCCTTGTTGACGGCGCTGCCCCGGAAGGCGCGGCGGATGGCGGCGGCATCGTCGCGGGTCAGCAGCCATTCGGGCAGGCGGGGGATCTGGAAGAAGAAGATGTACCAGCTCTTGCTGAGCTGTTTCCACGTCCGGAGCTCGCGCGCCATGCAGGCCGGGTGGGGCACGTTCATGATGACGAGCTTCGCCAGTGGCCGCGCCTGCCGGATGGCGAAAAACCAGCCGACGGCAGCGCCCCAGTCGTGGCCGATCAGCGTCACGTCGGTTGCGGCGCTGGCGTCGATCAGCGCCGCGACATCGGCAACAAGGTTATCGACCGAATAGGCCGCGACGCCCTCGGGCCGGCTCGACGCGCCATAGCCGCGCTGATTGGGAGCCCAGACACGATATCCCATCGACGCCAGCAGCGGCATCTGGTGCCGCCACGAGAAGTTGAGCTCAGGCCAACCGTGCAGCAGCAGCGCAAGCCGGTTGCCGGGCCCGGCCTCGGCCACCTCGAAGCGCATCCCGTTGGCCTCGACCCAGCGGTTGGTGATGCCGCTGGCGGGATCGGGGTCCCAGCTCCATTCGCTCATGCTGTCACCTCGATTGTCGGCTCGCAGCGAACGGGGAAGTTGACCGAGCGGGCGATGAAGCACAGCCGGTGCGCCTCATGGTGCAGGTCTTGTGCCTTCGCCGGGTCGCCAGCGGAAATGGTAACGCAGGGGCGCAGCGTCACCGAAGTGAATTCGCCGCCGCCGTCGACTCCGACACTCATTTCGCCCTCGGCGTTGTCCGCGTACGCAGTGACCACGATGCCGCTGGCGCTGCACAGATGCAGGTACCAAAGCTGGTGACAGGCGCTTAGCGAGGCGACCAGCAGGTCCTCTGGGTTCCACCGGGTCGCATCACCGCGAAAATTGGGGTCAGACGATCCGGGGATGTCGGGCTTGCCGGACGCGCGGTGGACATGATCGCGGCCAAATGCGCGATAGCTGCTGGTGCCGACGCCCAGATTGCCGGTCCATTCGAGACGGGTGGAATAGCGGTGACTGTTGTCGGTCATGACGACACCCTACCCGCCCCGTCATCCTGACGAAAGTCAGGAACTCGTGAGGGTGTGGTGACCATGCGCAGGGAGGTCCTGACTTTCGTCAGGATGACGGGAGGAGGATCGGATGATGGATCAGGGGCGAAGCGCGACGTTGAAGCCGAGCGCGGCCATGTGCGGTGGCACTTGTGCAGTTGCGGTGACCGGGTCGGCCCCGTCGCGGTAGGGGATGCTGATCATGCGGGCGTGCAACTGCATTGGCCCGACCCCGTCGCCATAAACCGGGTCACCAAGAATCGGTCCGCCCAGCGTTGCAGCGTGGACCCGGACCTGGTGGGTGCGCCCGGTCTCCGGCTTGAATTCCACCAGCGCCCGGCCACCCTGACGTTCCAGCACGCGCCAGCGGGTCA
>JAYVLC010000187.1:0-5979 GCA_043759675.1 Sphingosinicellaceae bacterium | reverse complement strand
GCCTCATCGCCCTTCCAGAACGCCTCCAGGACCATGCGATAGGCGCCTGTTGCGCCTTCGACAAAGCGGATCGGCTCAAAGTACGGATCGGCCTCGGCGATCGCTTCGAGCGGGGTTTGGAGCGCCGGGTCAGTCCCAACCGGTAGCTCGACAGCTGCAGGTGTCCGCGCATCGCGCAGCGCGGTGACCGGCCGCGCGACCTCGGCACGACCGCCAACAAAGGCGTCACCAGCCGGGTTTTCATGCCCGGTCCGCCGCCCCAAAACGCTCACGAGGCGCAACGCGATGAAACCCGCCAGCATGGCAAGGAAAACAATCTCGACCCACCAGTTACCATCCGACATCGGCTTATCCGTTCAATCTACAGCACGCACGCCTATGCCTCTTTAACAGGGCCGACGCAGTTCTGCTACAGTTAGGGCAAACGCGCGCCGCAGCAAGATGCGCTCGCTTGCGTGTGCCGCCTGCCCCTGCTAGCGCAGCGGCGCATTTCCCGCATTGAAAGAAGACCCGATGGCCGAAACCGACGAAGGTGTGTCCGCTCCTGCTGCCAACGGCGAGGATACCAGCCCGCAGGTCGGCATCCTGGCGCAATATGTGAAGGACCTGTCGTTCGAGAACCCGAACGCACCGATGAGCTTCCAGAACGGCGCGCCGCAGCCGCAGATCGAGATTGGCATCAACGTTAACGCCCGCAAGGTCGGCGATGATGTGTTCGAGGTCGAGCTGAAGATCAACGCCGAGGCCAAGACCGAGGACAATACCGCCTTCGTCGTCGAGCTGGTTTATGCCGGGCTGTTCGGGATGCGCAATGTGCCCGACGAGGCGCTGGAGCCATTCCTGGTGGTCGAGGCCCCCCGGCTGATTTTCCCGTTTGCGCGCCGGATTGTCGCCGACTGCACCCGTGATGGCGGCTTCCCGCCCCTGCTGCTCGAGCCGATCGACTTTGCGGCTTTGTACACGGCGCAGCGCGAAGCCAATGGCGGCGAGCTTGATGTGTTCGCCGGACCTGCCGAGGGAAATGCCTGACACCTCTCCCCCCGCGCCAACGTCCGGTAGCCTGATCAAGGCCACCGGCGTGATCGGCGGACTAACGCTGATCAGCCGCTTTGCTGGTTTTGCCCGCGACATGCTGGCGGCGCGCATTCTGGGGGCTGGTTTTGCCGCTGATGCGTTTCTGGTTGCCTTCCGGCTGCCGAACCTGTTCCGGCGGCTGTTTGCCGAAGGGGCATTTTCTGCGGCCTATGTGCCGATGTTCAGCCGCAAGCTGCACGGACCGGATGGACGCAGCGGCGCACGGGCGTTTTCGGAAGATGTGCTCTCGGTATTTGTGCCGGTGCTGCTGCTGTTCACTGCGCTGATGGAAATTGCGATGCCGGCCATTGTCTGGGCAATGGCGAGCGGCTTCCAGTCGGTGCCGGGCAAATTTGCGCTGACCGTCGAGCTGACGCGGCTGGCCTTTCCTTATCTGCTGCTGATCAGCCTGGTGTCGCTGCTGACCGGCGTGCTCAATTCCATGTCGAAATTCGCAGCCGGAGCTGCGGCGCCGATCCTGTTCAACCTGGTGCTGATCGGCGGCATATTGGTCGGTGCCGAACTGCGCGGCCCCGGTGGCGGTGATGCCGTCGTCGCGCGGACTTATGCCATTGCAATCACGGCGTCCGGGCTGGTTCAATTTGTGTGGCTGATGTGGGCGGTGAAGCGGGCTGGGCTGACGCTACGGTTGCGCTGGCCGCGCCTGACCCCTGAAGTCCGGGAACTGGGCCGGATTATCCTGCCGGCGACCTTTGGCGCGGGCATCTATCAGCTGTCGATTTTCATCGACACCTTCTTTGCCACCTCGCTGCCGCAGGGCTCGATGGCCTATCTGAACTTTGCCGACCGGCTCAACCAATTACCGCTCGGGATCATCGGTATCGCGCTCGGGACCGCGATCCTGCCAACGCTTGCCCGCTATATCGGCACCCATGACGAGAGCCGTGCGTCGAGTGTGCAGGCGACAGCGATCGAGATTGCCATGCTGCTGACGCTGCCCGCGGCGGTCGCACTGGCAGTCTGTGCCGAGCCGCTGGTCACCGCTTTTTATGTTGGCGGCAAATTCACCCTGAGCGACGCGCAGACGACGGCGCGGGTGCTGACCTGCCTAGTGGCCGGCCTGCCCGCCTATGTGCTGCTAAAGGTGCTGACCCCTGGCTTCTATGCCCGCAAGGATACACGGACGCCGGTCAAGACGGCTACGGCCGTGCTCGGCATCAATATCGGACTGAACTTTCTGCTGGTCGGGCGGTTCGGGATCGTCGGGCTGGCGCTGGCCGGAGCGGCGGCGGCGTGGATTAACTCGATCCTGCTTTACGCCATCCTGGTTCGCCGGGGTCACTTCCACATATCTGCGGCATTGTGGTGGCGGCTAGCCCGGCAACTTGGCTGTGCGCTGCTGATGGGAGCGGTGCTGTTCTGGCTGCGCGGCATGACCGCCGGGCTGTTCGCGGGTTCAACTGGCCAGCGTCTGCTGGGCATTGGTGCGTTGGTCGGCGGCGGGCTGGCGGTTTATTTCGCTCTGGCCTGGGTATCGGGCGGGTTTGATCGGTCGATGCTGAAACAATTACGCCGTCGGGAGGCATGATCCAGTGAAGCGCGTCTTTTCAGGTATCCAGCCGACCGGCAATCTGCATCTGGGCAATTATCTCGGTGCGATCCGCAACTGGGTGAAGATGCAGGCAGATTATGAGTGTATTTATTGCATCGTCGACCTGCACGCGATCACTGTGCGCCAGGAGCCAGCCGCGCTGCGGGCGGCCACGCGCGAAATGGCGGCGGCCCTGCTGGCCAGCGGCATTGATGCAACGCGCGCGATCCTGTTCAACCAGAGTCAGGTCCGTGTCCACGCCGAACTGGCGTGGGTGCTGAATTGCGTCGCCCGGGTCGGCTGGCTCAACCGGATGACGCAGTTCAAGGAAAAATCAGGCAAGGACCGTGAGGGGGCCTCGGTCGGCCTCTATGTCTATCCGGTGCTGCAGGCCGCAGATATTCTCGCCTACAAAGCCACCCATGTCCCGGTCGGCGAAGATCAGAAACAACATCTGGAGCTCGCGCGCGACATCGCCACCAAATTCAACACCGACTACGGCGTCGATTTTTTCCCGCTGCCCGAACCGGTCATCCTCGGGCAGGCGGCCCGCGTGATGTCGTTGCGCGACGGCACCGCCAAAATGTCGAAGTCTGATCCGTCCGACATGAGCCGGATCAACCTGACTGACGATGCTGACAGCATTACGAACAAGATCAAGCGCGCAAAATCCGATGCCGAACTTCTGCCAGACGACCCCGGACTGCTGACGGGCAGGCCGGAGGCGCGCAATCTGGTCGGAATCTATGCAGCACTTGCCGGCATCACCGAGACAGCGGTTCTCGCCGAATTTGCTGGCAAGGGCTTTGGGGTGTTCAAACCTGCGCTCGCTGACCTGACGGTGGCCACCCTCGCCCCGATCAGCACGCGCTTCAACGAATTGCGTGGTGAAACCGCGCACCTCGACGCTGTTCTTGGGTCAGGTGCCGAACGGGCAACAGCAATTGCCGAGCCAGTCCGGCGCGAAGTCTACGACATCGTCGGACTTTCGCAGCAGTAACTGCGGGTCCTGCCGCAGCCTGTGCCGCCGACCACTGGGGGTCAGCCCTAATCGGGCAAGATTTTCCGCTTCACAACCAGGCTGCCGAAGAACCGCGCAGCGGCTTTTGGGGTGGTCAGCCATTTGATCGCGGTGCCGGGCTTGTTGGCTGCCAGCACCTGATCGGCGATCCACGGCGCGACGGTTTCGACGCGGTCGGCAAGGATGTTATAAATGCGCCGGGTCCGGGCGACCGCCGCCGGGTCTTCGTCCATCGATTCGTCGAGCAGATCGGTGACAACGATCCCGGGGCTGATCGTGCCGACCAGCACAGGGCTGCCCCTGATCTCCTTGTTGATCGACTTGGTGAAATAGCTGAGCGCCCGCTTGGTCGAGCCATAAATTGTCAGCCCCGGAGCCGTCATCCCATCGGAGCCAAAGCCTTCGAAATTGAAGATTTTTCCGGCCCCCTGCGCCGTCATGCCAGCGAGTGGAACCTGGGTGCCCCAGATCATGCCCCAGATGTTCGTCGCGATGACCGGCGCCATATCAACCAGCGTCAGCGAGGACAGGTTGCGCTTGGGGCCAGCCATCCCGGCATTGTTGATCCAGATATCGACGTGGCCAAAGCCAGCCACTGCCGCGTTCCAAAGGGCTTGGACCTGGTCACGGTCGCTCACGTCGCAAGGCATGCCGATGACCTGCCCGGAGCCCGCTGAGCCGCTGACCTCGGCAACCGCCAAATCGACCGCTTTCTGCCCACGCGACGTGACCATGACGGAATGACCTTTGGCCCGAAAGCTCTTTACAAGGCCAAGGCCGATCCCGCGCGTACTGCCTGTTACAACGATATTCGCCATCCGATTTCCCCGTCCTGTGATCGATCCCTCAGCAGCCTCCGGCCAACCCACCCCGATTTTCGCGCGATTCTGAGGCAGTTGCAAATATTTTGACCAGTCAGTCTCTTTTTTGACCGTCATGCGGCTAATCACGGTGCAGGCTCTGGCGTTGGCTACCGGTTTCAGTGAACATACAGCCTCGTGGCGACTGGGCTGGGGATGACGATGAGCAACCTGACGCGGGTAATCTGGGGAGCCACATGGCGCACACTCATCTTCCTGACCATCGTGGGAGCCGGTCTGTGGTGGATGAACCGCAGCGACCGTTGGGATGCCAATTCGGCGATCCAAAGCCCTGACAACAAGGTCGTCGGACGTGCAGGACTCATTGTGGTCGGGCTCGCTCAGCCGGAGCGGTTTGAGCAGAAGTTTTTTGTCAATTTTCTCGACAAACTCCTCTCCGAAGCCATTCCGTGGCCCATCAACATTCTGGCTGGGTCGGATACCGGTATCGTGCTGATGGACCCGGCACGGCCAGTGGCGACGCGTCGGTTCACGCCGACGGCACTCGCCGACATCGACGGCAACAGCCAGGACGTGGATGGTGTCGCATGGATCGAAAAGTTCCGCCGAGGCCAAATCCGATGGGAAAAGCCGTCAGCGACGGTGCCAAATGACGTCGGCTATTTTCTCTACCCGGATCGAAAGCAGGGCATGAGTGCCGCCGCTGCGAAAACCAGCGCCAAGGCTCGGTACATCTACTATGCTCGGCTGCCGGACGGCGTACTCCCGCACTATCGCCAGACGGTGGATATGGCGACCAGCGCAATTGCGATTGCCACACGGGCCCATCCATTTGTCGCGGCGGGATTTGCCGACGCTTTCGACCCCGGCCAGAAAGACGCCGTGATCCGCAAGGTGCTGGACAGTGGCATCGACACCCTGGTGCTGGCATCCGTCCAGCCGGTCCACTCCGACTTCGAGGAATTGAAAGGGTCGTTTGCTGCGGTCTACAAAACCGTGGAGGCTTGGCGTACCGAACATCGAAACAGGCCGATCCGGATCGTCGTTGCGCCATATCTCGGGAGCCAGCCAAGTTTCGACCGTTTGTGGCTCGACCATTTCGAGCGAACCGTCCCGGCTGCGACCGGCCCCGGCCAGTCGGCGATGGGGATCATTTCCCTGCATGGATTGCCGGTCCGTTTGATGGGCAGCGACAGCTGGGTCGGTCGCGTGGATACGGTCGCGGCGCGGCTCAAGCCCAAAATGGACGATATCCTGCGTCGCAAGGGGTACGCAAAATACGAGGTGCTGGCTGCTCCGGAGGGTTTTGCTGACGCGATCGAAGACCCGGATGACGAACTGACGTCGGTGTCCGAGCTGTTTACGCGGGCGAGCAAGGAGCGCCGGACCGTCGCTGTCGCGATCCCCATCGAGTTCCTCGCCGAAAATACCGACACCCTGTACGCCCACGCGGCACTGATGTTTCAGGGCCTTGACGGCTATGAGACCTATCAGGGCCCCCCGCCCGGCAC
>JAYVLC010000186.1:0-8101 GCA_043759675.1 Sphingosinicellaceae bacterium | reverse complement strand
CCCGACCTACGGGGTACCCGGCATCTTCTATGATGCGGATGGTGGCGGTATTCACGGGCTAAACGAGCGAATTCGGGTCAAATCCGTGTACGATGGCCGCGACTATCTGTTCGAATTAGTCAAGATTTACGCAAGCGCGCGTTGAACAGGTGATGGTCGAACTTGCCGTGTTCCGATTGCGGCGGCTGACCAGTCGACATTTCGAGGATTGGTTGATCAACAATGATTGATGTCGCGACCATGTTTGAGCCTGGCGCGCTGGTTGCGCTTGGTAGTGTGATCCTGATCGACATTGCGCTGGCCGGTGACAACGCGATCATTGTCGGCGCGCTGGCAGCTGGTCTGCCGACCGAGCAGCGCAAGCGCGTGATCCTGATTGGCATCGCCGCCGCGCTCGTGTTGCGCATTATTTTCGCGCTCGCGGTTTGGTTGGGGCTTGAGAAGTTCAGGGAATATGGCCTGCTGTTCGGCGGTGGCGTTCTGCTGCTGTGGGTCGCCTGGAAAATGTACCGGGAACTGCACCCAGACAAGGGTGGAAAGTCCGAGAGCGAGGGGGGCGGTGAAGTTGTCGGAACCCGGCCTGCCAAGTCATTGGCATCGGCGGCTTGGGCGGTTGCGCTGGCTGATGTCAGCATGAGCCTCGACAATGTATTGGCCGTCGCCGGCGCGGCGCGCGAACATCCAGGCATCATGGTGATTGGCCTGGTATTTTCGGTTGCCCTTATGGGATTGGCTGCGAATTTCATCGCAAAACTGATCGAACGATATCGCTGGGTTGCCTATGTCGGCCTTGCGCTCATCCTGTATGTATCTGTCAGGATGATCATCGACGGCTGGCATGATTTGCACCCGCTTGTGGAACGGCTGATCGCCTAACCTGCCGCGAGTCGCGCACCCATTAGCGCGTGCAACAAGTTAATGGCTTTCAACGGGCGAACCATAACCTTGAAATCCTTGATCAGCCCGGTTTCGTCCCAGGCAATGATATCGATGCCGTTGATCCGGATGCCGTCGATCTCAACCTCGAACTCCAGCATGGCAGCATTGCCGTCAACGATTTCACGAAGATAGCGAAAGCTGCCACCGCCGAGCACATGCGCGGCAGCCCACAAATAGCTGAGAACTTTGGCTTTGCCGATCTGGGGGCTGTGGACCACGGGCGAATGGAAGACAGCATCGTCGGCAATCATCGCCGAGAGAGCCTCTTTCGACGGTTTGGTCATATAGGTGTGCCAGAGCGCGATACCGTTATGGGCCGTCATGGAACATCTTTCAGATTGTGCCGTTGAACCGTGATGGACCGCAGCAGGTTCGTCAATCGGCGCGGCCTACGGGTTGGTCCAACCCCCGGCTTGAAGTCTGTCAGAGCAGCACCGCCCCCTCAAGGGCAAGGAGCCAGGCCTTGGTCCGTGGGCCGTCACCGCCGGAATATTGCCCAAGCCCTTGGGCCGGCAGGACCCGGTGGCAGGGGACGATGATTGGCAGGGCGTTTGCGCCGCACTGTTGACCGAATTCTCGCGGGCTTGTTCCAGTCCGCGCGGCAAGTTCGCCATAGGTCGCGGTGGTCCCATAGGCGACCGCCAGCATCACATCGCGTGCAGCTCGTGCTGTTGGCGATGCGGCTGGGGCAAGCGGCAGATTGAACGATTTAAGGTGTCCGGCGAAATAGGCCGCAAGCTGTCGCGCGGCCTCTTCGAGTAACGGCGACGAATCATTTGTGGTTGCATCACGCCAACGGATTTGGACGAGGTATCCACCAACCTCGGTCAGCGTCAGGTAGCCAATCGGGGTTCCGACTTGGATGGTGTACATAATGCTATTTTGCACCTGTTGCCGGGGCGCGCTAGGGTGTTCTTCGATTTTGGAACCGGGGATGCGCCATGAAAGTCACCATTGATATTGACTGCACGCCGACCGAGGCCCGGGTTTTTCTCGGATTGCCAGACCTGTCGCCGCTGCATGCCGCGTATCTCGAGCGAATGGAGGGGTTTGTTGCCAATGGATTGACCCCGGCAGACTTTGAACGACTGGCCAAGACATGGTTGCCAGGATTTGGTGATGGAATACAGCAATTTGGGCAGACGCTGTGGACAGCAGCGACCGGAGCTGGCCCCAAAAAGTCAGAGAGTTAAGCCCGCATTTCATGACAACGGACACGATTTTTGCACTGTCGTCCGGGCCACCGCCGGCTGGTGTTGGGGTGGTGCGGATTTCGGGCCCGGCCAGTTTCGCGGTGGCGACCCGGCTTACCGGCCGGCTGCCTAGCCCGCGCGCAGCTGTGCTGGCGCCGGTTGTTGACCCGGATAGCGGACAGCTGATTGATCGCGGAATCGTGATAGCATTCGAAGCGCCCGCGTCATTCACCGGCGAAGACGTCGTTGAGTTTCAGGTCCACGGCGGCGCCGCGGTAATCAGCTGCTTGCTCGGCTGTCTGGAACGGAACGGGCTCCGCCATGCCGAACCCGGAGAATTTGCGCGCCGCGCCTTTGACAATGGAAAACTTGACCTTACGCAGGCCGAGGGTTTGGCCGACCTGATTGACGCCAGAACCGAGACCCAACGGCTGCAAGCTCTAGCGCAGGCCGGGGGCCGCCTTCGGGAGGGCGCTGAACGCTGGCGGTGGGCGATTGTCGGCTTGATGGCGGGCGCGGAATCAAGCCTCGACTTTTCCGACGAGGCAGATGTTGTCCTTGAAGATGATCGCATCGCCATTGGCCTGTTGCGTGACGAACTCAGGCTCCATCTCGCGCAGGCGGTGATTGGAGAGCGCGTCCGCGACGGCTTCACGATCGCG
This sequence comes from Sphingosinicellaceae bacterium, assembly GCA_043759675.1. Classification (GTDB taxonomy): domain Bacteria; phylum Pseudomonadota; class Alphaproteobacteria; order Sphingomonadales; family Sphingomonadaceae; genus JADCGM01. Next base: position 5,307 of record JAYVLC010000186.1, on the reverse strand, counting down.
GTCCTTGGTGAGCCGAATGTTGGAAAATCAAGCCTGGTCAACGCTTTGGCTCAGCGGGATGTCGCGATTGTATCTGATATGCCTGGAACGACGCGCGATGTGATCGAAGTCCAGCTCGACTTGGCCGGTGTGGCAGTCACGCTCGTCGATACCGCCGGGCTGCGCGAATCGTCAGACCCGGTCGAGCAGGAGGGCGTGGCCCGCGCACGAGCCAGAGCGGGTGCCGCCGATCTGGTCTTGCACGTCGCGGAGGTCCTGCCGGAGGTGAGGCTCGGCGAGGTGGTTTTGAGTAAATGCGATATCGCCGGTGTGGCGGGCGGGCGGACCGGGGATATCACGCATGTGTCGGCGCACACCGGAGCCGGCATGGCCGAGCTCGAGCAATGGCTGATTGGCTGGGCGCGGCGACAGGTTCGCAGCGGCGAGCCGGCGCTCGTCAGCCGCGCGCGGCAGCGATCGGCGCTGGCGCGGTCGGTGGAGCGACTTGACGAAGCGATTTTGCAGCCCGACGTCGTGCTGCGGGCCGAGTCGCTGCGGCTCGCGGCTCGCGCGCTTGATGAAATTACCGGTCGCATTGGCACCGACGATGTCCTCGACGGCGTGTTTCAGCGATTTTGTATCGGGAAATGATGTTCCACGTGGAACATTCCGCCCGGGTCAGCTATGCTGCTGCGGATGTTTGATTATGACGTCATCGTTGTTGGCGGCGGCCATGCGGGGTGCGAAGCTGCCGCGTCGGCAGCGCGCATGGGTGCGCGGGTTGCGCTGGTGACGCTCGACCCGGCAAACATCGGAACCATGTCCTGCAACCCGGCGATCGGCGGGCTCGGCAAGGGCCATATTGTTCGCGAGATCGATGCGCTCGATGGTTTGATGGCGCGCGCCGCTGACGCAGCCGGCATTCAATTTCGGCTGCTAAATCGCAGCAAGGGACCTGCGGTCCAGGGGCCGCGCGCTCAGGCGGACCGGAAGCTATATCGTGCAGCCATTCAGGCGCTACTGGCGGAACAGGATGGACTGACGATCGTTGCGGCTGCTGTTGAGGGGCTCGAAATCTCCAGCACCGGCGGGCGGTCTCGGGTCAACGGCATCCGGACCGCCACCGGTCAACCCATCACCGGTGGAGCGACCATCCTGACGACCGGGACCTTTCTGTCCGGTTTGATGCATATTGGGGAGCGTCAGATTCCGGGCGGTCGCGCCGATGAACCTGCAGCTGTCGGGCTGTCCCAGAGCTTAGCTCGTCTCGGCTTGCCACTCGGCCGCCTCAAGACCGGAACGCCACCGCGGATCGATGGGCGGACTATCGACTGGGCCGGTCTGGAGATGCAGCGAGGCGACGAGCGAGCCCAGCCATTTTCGGCGTTGACCCGCGCAATAACACAACCACAGGTGTCTTGCGGCATCACCCGGACGACGCCAGCGACACATGATATAATTCGGGCCAACATCGCCCGTTCGCCGATGTATGCCGGCCGGATTGAAGGTGTCGGCCCCCGATATTGTCCATCTATCGAAGACAAGGTAGTCCGGTTCGCTGATCGTGAGAGTCATCAGATATTTCTTGAGCCAGAGGCACTTGATGACGTTCTGATTTACCCTAACGGTATCTCGACCTCCCTGCCCGCGTCGGTTCAGAGGGAATTTCTGGCGACGATTCCGGGTCTTGAGCGCGCGATGATTGCGCGGCCCGGATATGCGGTGGAATATGACTATGTCGACCCGCGCGCCTTGACACCAACACTCGCCGTGGCTGGCATTGACGGCTTGTTTTTGGCCGGACAGATCAACGGAACGACCGGCTATGAAGAAGCGGCGGGTCAGGGCCTGGTTGCCGGCCTAAACGCCGCGCTCGTCGCTGCGGGTGGTGCCGGTTTCGTTCTCGATCGGAGCGAATCCTACATCGGAGTGATGATCGATGACCTGGTGACGCAAGGTGTCAACGAACCGTACCGGATGTTTACGTCCCGTGCCGAATACCGCCTTAGGTTGCGCGCCGACAATGCAGATATTCGGCTAACCGCCCGGGGGCGTGCGCTCGGATGCGTTGGGCGGGAGCGGACGGACGTGCTGGACCGCCGAGTTGCGGCACTGAATGCCGGCCGGGCGCGTCTGGATCATGCAAGGGCATCTCCCGCTGTGCTGGCGAAGGCGGGTCCGGAAATTGGGCAAGACGGCATCGTGCGCAGTGCGTTTGACTGGTTGCGATTCCCCGATGTAACTTGGCAAATTGCGGTTTCGATTTGGCCTGAGCTTGGTGCGATCGACGACGCCACCGCGGAGACACTGATCACGGATGCGCGCTATGCCTGCTATCTGGTCCGACAGGACGCCGATGTTGCAGCATTCAAGAAGGACGAAGGACTTCGGTTACCGGAGTCATTGAACTATGGCGTCATATCAAGCCTTTCGGTCGAAATGACGGAACGACTGGCGCGGGCGCGTCCCGCAACCCTGGGTGCTGCCTCGCGCGTTGCGGGCGTCACCCCGGCGGCGCTGACCGCCCTACTCGCGTATGTTCGCCGTGCTGCCTGACCCGCGCGCAGAATTCGCGGTGGAGTTCGATGTTCCACGTGGAACAATGGTAAAACTCGACCACTATGTTGAGTTGCTGAGCGACTGGCAGACCAGGATGAACCTCGTGGGGGCATCGACCCTGCCGCAGGTTTGGGATCGCCACATCCGGGACAGTGCGCAACTACTGCGCTTGGCCCCGACGCCCCGACATTCCAAACCATGGATCGACATCGGATCCGGTGCCGGATTCCCGGGGCTTGTTCTTGCGACAATGGGGATTCCGAAGATTCACCTTGTTGAATCTGTTACAAAAAAATCCAAATTCCTTGAGGAAGTTGCCAAGGCGCTCGATCTGACAGAATCGGTTCACGTTGAAAATTGTCGGATCGAGGCGCTTCCGAGATTTGAGGCGGGTATCATCACGGCGCGCGCCTGCGCGTCGCTAACGCAATTGTTTGACTGGGGGCAGTGTTTCGCCGCATTGTCGACCCATTGGTTGCTGCCAAAAGGAGGCTCCGTGGAGTTCGAGCTGATGGATGCGAAGAAGCGGTTCGCGTTCGACTATGAGCTGGTCCCGAGTCTGACCGATGCGCGGGGACGGATTGTCGTCGCAACAGGGGTAACGCGCCGGTGACACGCATCGCCGTGGCAAATCAGAAGGGCGGCGTCGGCAAGACGACCACAGCGATCAACGTGGCTACCGCACTTGCTGCGGCTGGAAAACACGTTCTAGTTGTCGATATTGACCCGCAAGGCAATGCATCGACCGGCTTTGGTATCGAGCGATCCCGGCGCGCCCGCACCAGCTATGATCTGCTGCTTGGAGACGCCAGTCTGGCGGAGGCCGCAGTCCAGACCCGGATTCCAAACCTGTCGATTGTTCCATCCACGGTTGATTTGACCGGCGCAGAGGTCGAATTGATAGGTGTCGACCGGCGTATGCATCGGCTTGAAGCGGCGCTGGCTGATTCAGGTCATGATTTCATTGTGATTGATTGCCCACCCTCGCTGGGTTTGTTGACCCTCAATGCGCTCACCGCCGCAGAGTCGCTTCTGGTACCGTTGCAGTGCGAATTCTTCGCGCTCGAGGGGCTGACACAGCTGCTGAATACGGTCGAGCGCGTTCGAGCGACGCTCAACCCACGGCTCACGATCCTCGGTGTGGTGCTGACGATGTTTGATCGCAGGAACCGGCTCTCGGAGCAGGTGGCAGCCGATGTTCGGGCGTGTCTTGGCGCGCAGGTATTCGAGACCGTGATTCCGCGGAATGTCCGCCTGTCCGAGGCGCCCAGTCATGGCCTGCCGGCCCTGCTCTACGATCAGCATTGCGCGGGGTCCGCTGCGTATATTGCGCTTGCGCGGGAGCTACTTGCCCGCGTTCCGGACCTGCGGGCAGCCTGAGGATGAGGGATGATGGCATGATGAATCCAATTAAGCGTGTGTCCGGTCTCGGCCGGGGACTCTCCGCGTTGCTCGATGATAGCAGTCCGAACGAGCGGAAGTTGGCGATCAACTCCGATGAGGTGATGTTGACACAGCGGCTTCCGGTAGCGGTGCTGCACCCAAATGCGTCGCAGCCGCGCCGCCGGTTCAATGCCGAGGCGATGAATGAGCTGGTCGACTCGATCCGGTCACGGGGGGTGCTACAGCCAATTCTTGTTCGCCCGCGCCGTGAGGGCGGCTTTGAAATCATCGCTGGTGAACGACGGTGGCGTGCCGCCCAGACAGCCCAGCGCCACGATGTTCCGGTGACGGTCATCAATGCCGACGATGCGCTGGCGTTCGAGATTGCCCTGATTGAGAATGTTCAGCGCGAGGATCTGAATCCGGTGGAGGAGGCCGATGGCTATCGACGCTTGATCGAGGAATTCGGCCACACTCAGGAAGGTCTCGCCAAAGCTGTCGGTAAATCACGGAGCCACATCGCAAATATCCTGAGGTTGACGACCTTGTCCGGAATCATGCGGGGCCATCTGATCGAGGGCCGCCTGACTTTTGGGCACGCCAAGGCTCTGATGGCGAATGACAATTGTGAAATTCTTGCGGAAATGGCGATCAGGCAGGCCCTATCAGTCCGGCAAACTGAGGCTCTTGTCTCCGGAAAGGTGAATTCGCAGCCTAGTTCGGGTGCGTCCCAAGGTTCATTGCGCAAATCATCGCCCCGGGATCCAGACATTGTGTCGCTTGAGCAGATGCTCGCCGAGGCGATCGGGTTGCCTGTGATTGTCGATGCAGCCGGGGCGACTGGCACGGTGCGAATCACCTATTCGAGCCTGACCCAACTGGACAGCCTGATTGAACGTCTGACCGGCTCGGCCAAGCCAAGCGTCAACACAGTCCCGGTGTTGAATATGTCGAAGGGTGCGCCGTCATTGCGATTGGATGTCCCAACATTCTTCCAAACCCTGCCTGAACGGAAGACTTAGCGATCTAGCCTTCCCGGCTGGCGAGGACGGCGATCCCAAGCAGTGCCTGGCCTGCGAGGACGTCGCCAGCGCTGCCGCGTGACTTGATTTCACGCTCGGCTGCCAGGAGCCGGTCGAGGCCGTGATGAAGTGCAGAACTCCGCCACCGCTGCAGCTGCAACGTGAGGGCGGGCTTTTCCTTCCAGAACACCGGGGGCCGGGCTGCATTCACCGCGCCGTCGGGCGACATGCCACCGTCAACAGCGCTACGAAGGTCAAGCAACGTGCACAGCCGCCGTGAAACGGCGCGCAGCAACGGAATTCCCGGAATCCCCGCTGCCGCAAGTCGCCGAAGTTGCCGGTCGGCATCTTGTGGGCGACCACC
>JAYVLC010000185.1:0-9595 GCA_043759675.1 Sphingosinicellaceae bacterium | reverse complement strand
AGTTTGCAGGCCGCAAAAACGCCCGCACCAAAGCCCCGTTCAATTTCGTCGGGATCAGACCCATCGGTCAGGTAGCAGGTCATCAGCGGGTTGAATTTTGCTGTGGGGCCGGCCGCCGCCAGGATGCGCGCGCGATACGCCTGCGCCTCGGCAACCGACGTGACCGGCGGTGCAAGGTTTGGCATCACGATCGCCCGCGAAAACTGCCGCGCCGTGTAGCCGACAATCGATTGTAACATCCCATCATCGCGCAGGTGGACATGCCAGTCGTCGGGCCTGCGAATGGTCAGGCGGAGAGGTTGGAGCGCAGGGTGGGACATCGGGGAACGGATAGCCAGGCACGGAGCGAAGTCAACCGGACCGGATCAGCCACTAGGCTTGCCACAGTCGCCGGGCCTTCGCCTCGGCAGCAGAGAAGTAGACCTGCCCGTCACCCCAATCATGCGTTATCGCATCATCTGGCACTACAGCGCCTTCGCCGCACAGGAACGTCAGCTCAAAGCTCGTCAACATTCCCCAGCGGGCAAATGCCTGTTCCGGTGTCGGGTCGGCGCGCGGGTTGGCGGACGCACCGGGTAGCGCCGCCTCAAGGCCGGCCACATAATCGGCATAGCCTACCCAGCCTGCCACCGTATGCTCGCGGGCAGGCCCGCGAAAGATCAACGTCGGTAGGGCGTACCGGTCATGGCCCTCGGAGTGTTTGAGTTCGCCGTTCATCGGGCCGTCGTGCTTCAGATTGCGGACGTGATCGTTGGGGTTCCGGGTTTCGCGCCAATCCGCCTGATAGGCCGCCGCGACCTGCGGCAAGGCCTGGTCAGCCCGCCACCGGGCCTGATCAAGTCCCGCCACGCCAATGGTTGCCGCCTCGAACTCGTCAGCAGTCTGCGGACCGATGCCAAACACGAAAATCTGCTCCCGGAAACGACGCAATTCCGCATCGGCGACGGCTTGCCCCTGACGTGTCGCTGCCGTGACGGCCAGCCCTGCCGGGTCAGTCGATTGCAGCATGATCCGCATCGGGCTCGGATAGGGCATGCCGGTCAGGTGCCAGACGCGCTTCCAGTAGGCGCGCATCGGCTCCGCCGCGCTGATCCGGTCCCAATCCGCCCTGCCGGTCGCGGCGTCACCGACGAGACCCCCCATGACCTTGCGCCAGGTCAGGCGATGGCCATGTCTCCAGTCGAGTCGCCGCAATAACGGTTCTGCGCCCCATGCGGTCGAGCAGACACAATCGGTATATTCGACGACTTCCACTCTATCCATTGCACAAACTCCGTTGGACCCGCGCGCTAAGCGGCTACCTGGCGAGAGAAGCCGACGAACCGGGCCCGGCCACCGAGAACAAAGCGGTTGACTGCAAGCGCTGTCAGGACGGAGGTCGCAAGGGTCGCGACCATGAAGTCGATGTAATGCATCTTGATATACCCCTCGGGCGACCACCAGAAGGTGAAGAGGCCGTAAAGCCACACGCCCCAAACCACACCGGCGATCGCAGCCTTGGCCGAGACGCCGCGGAACAGCAGGCCGACGATGAAGGCCGAGAGAATTGGCATCGACGCAAGGCCGTTCAGCTGTTGCAGCAGATTGATGATGCTGCTGGCGTTTTGGTACAACGGCACGAGCAGCACCGACGAGATGGTCACCACCACAGTGACCGTGCGACTGAGCTTCCAGTGATCCTTGATCGTGCCGACGAACCGGTCATGGAAATCGACGGCGTAAAGCGCGACAGTACTATTGAGCACCGCACTTGTGTGCGCAATGACGGCAGCCGCAATCATCGCGGCAAACGCCCCCGATAGCCATGGCGGCAGCACCTCGCTCACCAGCATGCCGTAAGCCCGGTCTCCGACATCCCCGATCAATTTGTAGGCGACCACGCCGGGCACGGTAACGATCACCGGGATGATCAGGATCCGGATGGCGGCAGCGGCAAGCACGCCCTTTTGCGCCTCCCGGACTGTCGGGGCCGTCATTGCCTTCTGGGTGATGTTCTGATTGGTCGACCAATAGAAAATCTGGATGAAAATCATCCCGGTGAACAGCGTGTGGAACGGGATCGGCGAGTCCGCAGCGCCGATCATCGTCAACCGTTCCAGCGGCACACCGGTGACGATGTCAAAGTCGACGGCAGCAAGGGCCAGAATGACGATCAGCACCGCGATCGCCAGCACACCGACGCCGGAATAGGTGTCCATGACGGCCACCGCGCGCAAGCCACCCAGCAAGGTATAGGCCGCACTGATCACCGCAAGGATCGCCGCAAATACGAGCAGCGGAATGCCGTTGCCAAACAGCGATTGCAGGAACAGCCCGCCACTATACAGCCCAGCTGGCAGGTAAATCAGGATGTTGCCGAACAGGAACAGCGCGGAAATCAACGTCCGCACCCCGCGCCCGTCATAGCGCCGGTCAAGCAATTCCGTGACCGTCGTGCAATTGTTCCGGTAGTAGAGCGGCACGAAGATGAAGGCGAGGATCATCAGCCCGACAAAGCCCGATATCTCCCACCAGGCCACCAGCAGCATCTGGTTGCCGTTCATCCCAACCAGCTGATCGGTCGACAGGTTGGTCAGCGTGATCGACCCGGCGACAAAAATCCAGCTGAGGCCGCCGCCCGCCAGATACACATCCTTCGACGAGCCATCATGCCCGCCAGCACTGCGCACCTTGGCCCAGGTGGCGAGGCCGATCAGCGCAGTCAGGGCCAGACACACCGCCATCTGGACCACGCCGCCTATTCCAACATCCGTCATTTCGAATCGCTCTCCGGTCGGGCCCAGATTTAGCCGCGCCGTCGGTTGGGGCAAGACTATTCGAGCGGTCGTGGCGCAGTTGGACGCCGGGCCGCTGCGGCAGCGGGAACGCCGACGTTGACGCGCGGGCCGCGCATCCACACAAGATGCGGTCACATGGAAGACGCGCTTAACATCGCCCGGCTGGACGGCACAGACACAACATTTGTCATTGCATGGGACGGGGATGCAGTGCCCGGTATCGCCTATTGGGGAGCAATGCTGCCCGCCGACGAGCATCTGCCGTCGGTCGTGGCGGCGGGGCAATTCGGGCGACATGAATCACAACCTGACGCCGCAGCGCTGGCGTCGGTGTTGCCGCAATCTTCGCGAGGCTACCTTGGGACACCGGCGCTGTCGCTTCGCCACGGCGACCGCGCGATCGCGACGGACTTCCGCACACGGTCGGTCGAGCGCGTCGCAGGTGGCCTCGACATTCATCTTGACGATACGGCCAATGCCCTTGGCTTGATCATGCGGTGGCGGCTAGGCACCGGGGGCGTGTTGCAGGTCAGTTCCTGCCTGACCAACGCCGGACCCCGTCCCGTCGCAGTCGATTGGCTGGCATCGCTGGCGCTGCAGATGCCGACATGGGCGTCGGCGGTGACGCGGTTTTCCGGTCGGTGGGCCGGGGAGATGCACGCGAACGTGACGGCCATCGATGCGGGCGGATTTGCCCAAGACTCGCGGGGCGGGCGACCGGGGTTTGGCGGTGGCAACTGGCTCGTCGCTGGCGAAGACTCCGCTGGGGCGGGCAAGGGACGCCTGATCGCAGCGCATCTGGCGTGGAGCGGGGATTATTGTGTCCGGCTGGACCGGGATGCTGACGGTGCGGCGATGCTGCTGCTTGGTGCAAGGCTTGAGCCGGGCGAGATCGTGCTGGCCGTCGGCGAAGCCTATCAGACGCTGGGCGCGGTCGTTGCAACAAGCAGCCATGGCCGCAACGGGCTGCGGCGCGCGTTCCACAGCCACCTGCGCGCCGACGTGTTGCCCCGCCGGTCGGACTGGGGGCCGCGCAAGGTCCATCTCAACAGCTGGGAGGCGCTGGCATTTGACCTTGATGACGCAAAGGCCAAAGCATTGGCCAGCGCGGCGGCGGCGCTTGGGGTTGAGCGGTTTGTGCTTGATGATGGCTGGTTTGCCGGACGGCGCGATGATCGGACCAGCCTTGGTGACTGGACGGCGGACAGTGGCCGGTTTCCGGCCGGCCTGACGCCGTTGATCGATCATGTCGGCTCGCTCGGGATGGATTTCGGGCTGTGGATGGAGCCCGAAATGATCAGCCCCGACAGCGATCTGTACCGGGCACACCCGGACTGGTGCTTGCATATTCCGGGCCGTGACCGGCCGACGCAGCGCAACCAGCTGGTGCTTGACCTAAGCCGCACCGAGGTTGGCGACCACGTGTTTGCGATATTGGATCGCCTGCTGGGCAGCCACGCCATCGCCTATCTGAAATGGGATCACAACCGGGATTTGTTCCCGGCAGCCAACAAGGTCGGCCCCATCGGTCACCGCCAGACGCCGGCGCTTTATGCCTTGCTGGACCGGTTGCGGGCTGCACATCCGGCAGTGGAGATCGAGACGTGCGCAAGTGGCGGCGGGCGGATTGATTTTGCCATGCTGACCCGGACCAACCGGGTCTGGGCCAGCGACAATAATGATCCAATCGAACGGCTGCGGATCAATGCGGCGTGGAGCCGGTTTCTGCCGCGCGAAATTCTGGGCAGCCATGTCGGGCCAAGCCCCAACCCGGTCACTGGACGGCGCACCGCGATGGATTTCCGGGCCAAGGTTGCACTGTTCGGCCATATGGGGGTCGAGGCCGATCCCGCAGCGATGACCGATGGCGAGAGATCAGTGCTGGCGGCGCATATCGCGTTGTACAAGCAGTGGCGCGCGGTCCTGCATGAGGGCATCGAGCATGAACTGTCGCTTGGGAGCGCGACGCTATTTGGGTCGTTCATTGTTGCAGCCGATGGCCGCCGGGGACTGGCGCTTGTGGCACAAACCGCCTTTGCAGCCGATTTCAATGGCGGGCGTGTGGTGTTGACGGGCCTTCCCCCCGACCGCCACTACCGGGTCTGGCTGCCGCAGCCCTGGCCGCGCAAGGCCGAGCGCTACCTTGCCAATGCCGACGCGTGGCGAAGCGGTTGGACCCTGAGTGGGCGGGCGTTGTCCGAGGCCGGTTTGGCGCTACCCTTGGCGCATCCCGAAACAGCGTGGCTGATTGCAGTGGAGCAAATCTGATGCGGCTGGGCGTTTGCTATTATCCCGAACATTGGCCGCAAGGCTGGTGGGCCGAGGATGCACGGCGGATGGCGAACATGGGACTGAGCCGGGTCCGGATTGGCGAATTTGCCTGGAGCCGGATTGAACCTGAGCCGGGCCGGTTTGATTGGGGCTGGCTTGATCTGGCGATTGAAACGCTGGCGAGCGCCGGACTTGGCATCATCCTCGGGACGCCGACCGCGACGCCGCCGAAGTGGCTGGTTGACCGGATGCCCGACATGCTTGCGGTGGATGCGCAAGGGCACCCGCGCCGGTTCGGGTCGCGGCGGCACTATTGCTTTTCCCACATGGGCTACCGGGCGGCGTGTTCGCGGATTGTCGAGGCGATGGCAGACCGCTTTGGCAATCATCCGGCTGTGGTCGCCTGGCAGACCGACAATGAATATGGCTGCCATGGGACCGTCCTGAGCTATTCGGCAGCGGCGCAGGCCGGGTTCCGGCGCTGGCTCGCGGCGCGCCATGGCAGCATCGATGCGCTGAACACCGCATGGGGCAATGTATTCTGGAGCCAGGAGTATCTGGACTTTGATGACATTGATCTGCCAAACCTGACCGTCACCGAGGCCAATCCGTCGCATGTGCTGGATTTCCGGCGCTATTCGTCCGACGCGGTGGTGGCGTTCAACCGCGCCCAGTGCGAGATCATTCGCCCCCGGTCGCCGGACCGCGACGTCGTCCACAATTTCATGGGATTCTTTACCGACTTCGATCACCATGCGGTGTCCCGCGACCTCGATGTCGCAAGCTGGGACAGCTATCCGCTGGGGTTTCTCGAACAATTCTGGTTCCCCCTCGCCGACAAGCAGCGCTATGCCCGCCAAGGTGGCCCGGATATCGCCGCCTTTCACCATGATCTGTACCGGGGGTGCGCCAACGGCCGCTGGTGGGTGATGGAGCAACAGCCGGGGCCGGTGAACTGGGCCGCGCACAACCCCGCCCCACTGCCCGGCATGGTTCGTCTCTGGACATTGGAAGCGATGGCGCACGGGGCCGAACTGGTCAGCTATTTCCGCTGGCGCCAGGCGCCGTTCGCGCAGGAGCAGATGCACGCCGGGCTGCTGAGGCCCGACAGCGTGGACGATGTCGGAGCGCATGAAGCGCGCACTGCCGCTGCCGATATCGCAACGATTGGCAAGCCCGGCCCACCGCCGAAATCCGTCGCACTGGTATTTTCCTATGACGCGCAGTGGCTGATCGAAACCCAGCCGCAGGGCCGCGACTTCCGCCACCTTGAACTCGCGTTCAACATGTACAGCGCGCTGCGGCGCCTCGGCCTCGACATCGATATCGTGCCGCCCGGAACGCCACTGGATGACTATGCGATGGTGGTGGTTCCATGCCTGCCGGTTCTTGATGATTTGGCTGCGGCACCGCTGGCTGCCTGCAAACAACCCGTGCTGCTCGGCCCGCGGACCGGCTCCAAGACGGTGAACTGCACGATTCCCGACGGCCTGCCGCCGGGACCATCGCTGCCTTTTAAGGTCACCCGGGTCGAATCATTGCGGGAGGGTGTGACACATGCTGGGGCGGGTTTCACCGTCCGGCGCTGGATCGAGGATGTTGAGAGTGACCTTGCGCCCGAGATCGCCACCAATGACGGGCGCGGGATCGTGTACGCCAGCGCCAACCGTCGCTATCTGGCCGCCTGGCCTGACGCCCCGCTCCTCGATTTGCTGTTTCGCCGAATGGCCGACGCGGCTGGACTCGTCGCTGAAACTCTGCCGGACGACCTGCGCCTGCGCCGCGCCGGAACCCTCCGATACGCCTTCAACTACGGGCCGGAGCCGGTCGACTTGCCGGCTGGCGTTCCGCCCTTGATGATTGGCAGTCGCACACTTCCGCCAGCAGGTGTCGCCGTCTGGCGGGAGTCGACCGTATCGCCCGACGAAATTGGGCCATAGCCGGGTCAGGCCCTAGAATTTATACCCGACCTCAACGCCGAACCTCCGTCGTGCGCCGGGCGAGATGAAGGAGCCACCGAATTCGACAGCGGTGATGACCTCGCTCAGATATTTGCGGTCAAAGACGTTGTCAGCAAAAGCTGTGACATTCCAATTGCCGCTTTCGAGACCAAAGCGCAGGTCAAGTGTGCCGTAGGCCTTGCGCTGGGCGATCCCGTAACGCGCGTTGCCGACAACCGCTGGCAGCGCCAGAGCCGAGATCGGCAGCAGCCCGCTGAACAATGTCGGGCGGACCTGATCCTGAACGGTGTGGAAATAGGTTGGCCCGGTAATCCGGTAATCGGCGCGGGCGACGATATCGATTGAATCGGTGACCGGATAGTCGAGCTGGCTCCCGAAATTCAGCGTGTAGTCGGCGGTGTACGGCGATTTGTTGCCCACCGTGTCTGGTCGCGAGCGGTTCGACTTGATCTTGGAGTCAGTCACATTGCCTGACCCGTAGACTGTCCAGCCATCAACAATCTTGGCGCTGACATTCAGTTCGGCGCCTGTCAGATCAACGCGGTCGATGTTGGAGACGACGCGCAGCAGGCCGAAACCGCCAACAAAGAACTCGAAGAACTGCATGTCGGTGACGCGGGTATAGTAGCCGGCCAAGTCATAGGTGATCGGGCCGATCCCACCCTTGATTCCGGCCTCGAAGGCGCTCGACCGTTCCTTGCGGAACTTGTCGTTAATGGTGACGCCAGCCCCGAAGAAGGCGTTGAACGACGCATCAACGATGGCCTTCGACCCCGAGTTGTTGAAGCCGCCCGACTTGAAGCCGATGCCCCAGTCGGCAAACAAGTTGGTGCGGGGGGCCACCTCCCAACGCACGCTGATTTTTGGCTCAAGCTGCTTGAAGGTCTCAGCCTTTGGCGCGATCGAGCCCGTCGCTGGAAGGCCCGGGTTTATCTTTGCACCGGTGAACGGATCGATGACGTTGGGTACCAGGTTGGTCACCCGGCGCCGCTCGATATCATAGCGGAGCGCAGCGCTGACATCGACGCTGTCGCTGACCTCATAGTCGCCCGAGGCAAAGGCGGCATAGACGTTGGTGCCAAAGCGGTCGTCGAACAGTTGCGAGGTTGGATTGGTGCTGGTCGGCGCATTGTACAGCTGCTGCGTCACGCCTGCGCCGGTGTCGGCCCCGAGGCTGACGCCAACATGGCGGTTGATGTGCAGATAGTAGCCGCCGAGCTGCCAATCGAACTGGTTGTCACCGTTCGAGGCCAGCCGGACTTCGCTGCTGTAATCGGTCTGGTTGCGCAGCTGATATTGGGTGCCATCGCAGGTGGTTGGCGAATAGGCGCCGAAGGTCGACCCATTGGCTGGCGCGAAGATGAATGGCACCGGGATTTGCCCGATGAAGGTTGGCGGATTTTGCGGAAAGCCGGTCAGCGCTGCCGTCGTGGCAAAGCAGCGATTGACGCCGAGCGTCCCGGCTGGCGTTGCCGCCGAAATGTAGCGCGCAAAGTCAGCCGACGTGCCGTCGGCGGTCAGGTCATTCTTGATGTTGCTGTACAGCGCCCAGGCAGTCAGAGTCGTGGCCCCGAAGTCATGGTCGATTTTGAGCGATGTCTCAAAGGTCGCCTGATCGTTGGTCGGGCGAATGTTTGAATAATATTTGAACGGGTGGCTGTTCACATTTTCGTTGAAGGCGGGGTTCACACCGGCAAAGTTTGGCAGGTGGAACGCTGCGTTGAAGTTGATCGACGCCCCCGAAAGCTGGCCATATTTCACCTTGGCGTCAAACTTGGTCGCATCACCGACATCGCCGACCAGCCGACCGTTCAGGTTCCAGCTTTCCTGATCATCAACGACCTTCCGGTTCAGGAACACGTTCCGGTAAAAGCCATCGGTGGTGCGGTAATCGCCCGACAGCACAAAGCCGACGGTCTCGCTGACCGGCCCCGCAAGATAGCCGTTGGTCGTGACGGTGGTCTCATTGGCGTAACTGGCCTTGACCCCGCCGGACAGCGTCTCGGTTGGCTTCAAGGTCTGGATGACAATCGCACCGGCGGCAGCATTGCGGCCATAGAGCGCGCCTTGCGGGCCCTTCAGGACTTCGATCTGCCGCAGGGTCCCCTGATTCTGGTTGAGCGCCGCGGTGTTGGTCTTCAGGATACCATCGACCACCAGAGCCACGGAACTTTCGGCGTCGCGCGCGCCGTTGATGCCGCGGATGTTGATCTGCGAATCGCCTGCTTCGGCGGTGCTGGTGACAATCGTGACGCCCGGAGTCAGCTTGATGAAATCCTCGGCGCGCTGGATATCAGCTTTAGCAATCGCATCGGCGCTGAACACGGTGATCGAGGCCGGCACTTTTGACAGGCTCTCCGAAACCCGGCGCGCCGTCACGATGATCTCGCCGCTGTCCTCGGCATCGGCTGGCGGGGGAGATGCCGCGGATTGGGCCTGCACCGCAGTTGCTGCCAACATCCACGCAATCGCGCTTACGCTCACTGCCATCCGAACCCGCATCGACTGCCTCCCGCTTGACCCAATGTCACAACGATATTGTATACAATCCCCCGGTCAAGCGATCTAACCAACTAGTATCGTATC
>JAYVLC010000184.1:0-4572 GCA_043759675.1 Sphingosinicellaceae bacterium | reverse complement strand
AGTGGATGACGCACCATTCCAAAACCCGCCAAGAGGAACAGCATGACACGGCACATATTGGTCACCGGCAGCACGCGCGGCATCGGGGCTGCAACCGTTGCGGCCATTCGTAGCCATGGCCGGATCGTCGGGCATGGGACGACCTCAACCGGGCCGGATGTGGTTGCCACCGACCTGTCGGTGCCGGGTGCGGCCAAGGCATTGTGGGAAGCCGCTCTTGACCAGCTCGACGGGCGGATCGATGTGCTGGTCAACAATGCCGGCATCTACAATCCGGCCCCGCTGGCGGGCGATGATGCCGAATGGTCCGCCGAATGGACGCGCTCGCTCCAGGTCAACCTGCAAGCCCCAGCAGACCTATGCCGGGCTGCAATCGCGCATTTCCGCACCCGTCCTGCCAATTCCGACGGCGAGCGCGGCCGCATCATCAACGTCGCCAGCCGCGCCAGCTACCGGGGCGATGGTCCCGATCACATGAACTACGCCGCCGCCAAGGCCGGCCTTGTTGGCATCTCCAAGACCATCGCCCGCGCCCATGCTGGCGAGGGCATTTATTGCTACACCGTCACTCCGGGCTTCGTGATGACGGGCATGGCGGAGGATTACCTCTCAAGCCGGGGCGGCGACAAGCTGCTCGCAGACATCCCGCTCGGGCGCGTCGCTGCGCCAGCCGAGGTCGCCAACGCCATCGTCTACCTCGCCGTGTTCGCCCCTGCATCGATGACCGGCGCCGTAATCGACATCAACGGCGCCAGCTTCGTGCGCTAGTCGGCGGCGACGGAAATGGCCCGGTGAGCGCGGAAACCCGCAGACAATGGACGGGAGCGGTGGCGCAACCTTCATGCTTTGGACTATAGAGGGACAACAGGAGAGTGTGATGAAGAAGTCGGCGACCGAAGTGATGCAGGAGGCGGTCTATGCCGCCGTCGTCGATGCTATCGCGGCGCTGAAGGTCGCTTCCGGCGGGGTGCCGAATGCGTTGGTCCGCGACATCGGTGCGATCCATCCCAATACCGCCTTTGCCGACCTGCCAAGCCAATTGCAGTCGGCGATCAACGCCAGTGTGCGCGACACGCTCCAACGCCTTTTGAAGGCGGGCTATACCGTTGCCCCGAACGATGCGCCGCCGGTGCGCATCCAGCAACCGCCAACGGTGGTCGGTCGCGGCCAGTACAAGCCGCCGCCCGCCCGCCCGCAACGCCCCGGCGCAGGTCCCGGCGGCCCCCGCAAACCGCAGCGCCCGCCGCGTTAACGGATCAGGCGAACGTCGACGCCGATTTCGAGTTTCGCCCAGTCACGGTCGGCGGTGAGAACCGGTAGCGAGAGTGCCATTGCCGTCGCCAAACAGGCGCGGTCGCCGAGCGACAGGCCGAGATGGCGGGTAATCCCGCGAAGCCGCGCAGTCGTCATCGCCGCATCAATATCGAATGAGACCGTCCGGAATTGGGCACGGCGCAGGCCGCGCTCAACCTCGGCTGGATCATGACCTTTGTCGAGCATGCGGGTTGCAGCCTCAGCCAGATTGACGGTGTTGATCACCGAGGCAGAAAGTTCAGCCTCTACAATTTCTGCGCCATCCTCGCAAAATATGGTCGCAAGCAGCGCAGATGCATCAAGCACATAGCGACTAGTCACGCGCGGCTTCGGCTCGACGCTCAGCAATGAAGTCATCGACCTCGCTCACGCCGGGTTGTTTATAGGGAGCCATCATGGCCCGAAGCGACCTGAGTGCAGAGGCCCGGGTGTAGACCCGAAAGCCGTCGCCATCACGTTCGATCAACAGTTCGGACTCATCCTTTATCCCAAGCTCTCGCCGAAGAGCGGCCGGAATCGCCATTTTCCCGCCCTTGATCGCTTTTGTCTGATAGGTCATCGGTAGCTCCATGGTCACCAACATGGATTTTAGGTACCAATCTGTCAATTAACAACCTGCAGCACGACCTTGCCCTTGGCTTTGCGGTCCATCATCCAGCGGATCGCTTTCGGGCCATCGTCGAGGCTGAAATGTTCGCTGACGTGCGGCCGCAGTTTTCCGGTCGCATACCAGTCAAGCAGTTCACGCATGTTGGCCTGATGGACTTTGGGCTCCTGCGCCGTGAACGCGCCCCAAAACACACCGACGATTGAGGCTCCCTTGATCAGCGGCAGGTTCAGCGGAAGTTTGGGAATTTCGCCCGCTGCAAACCCAATCACCAGATAGCGGCCATTCCAAGCGATGGACCGGAACGCCGGTTCGGCAAATCGGTCACCAACGGGATCATAGACCACATCAACCCCCTTGCCGCCGGTGATGCGCTTGACCGCATCCTTCAGGTCCTCGGTCGCATAGTTGATCGTCTCGTCGGCGCCATATTCGCGGCACAGCGCCAGCTTGTCGTCGGTAGACGCGGCGGCAATAACCTTGGCCCCCATCGCCTTGGCCAGTTCGACCGCCGTCAACCCAACCCCGCCTGCCGCCCCGAGCACCAGCACGGTTTCACCCGGTTGCAACTGCGCCCGCTGTTTCAGGGCGTGGTGGGAGGTGCCATAGGTCATGGTGAAACCGGCTGCGACATCAAACGGCATCGCGTCGCTCATCGGCACAACCCGATTCTCGCCCGCAACGACATATTCGGCCATGGACCCGTGGCCGGTCATCGCAATGACCCGGTCACCAAGCTTGACTGACGTCACACCCTCGCCAAGTGCATCGATGACACCGGCCGCCTCGCCACCGGGCGAGAAGGGGCGCGGCGGTCTGGATTGATATTTGTCCTGGATGATCAGCACGTCGGGAAAGTTGACCCCGACCGCATGGATTTTCACCCGCACCTCGCCTTTGCCGGGTTCGGGCATCGGCATGTCACGCACCACCAGACTCTCGGGTAACCCGACCACATCCGAAACAACAGCTTTCATCCTCAGCTCCTCAAGTGCCACATGTACCGACAAGGATAGCGCCAAGCGCAGGAGTAACAATGGACGAGACTGTTAGGGCCAAAATTGCCGTCCTGGGGGCGGGACTGATTGGCGTCTATGTCGGGGGCTTGCTCGCCTCGGCTGGCGCCGATGTGACGCTGGTCGGGCGCCAGCGCGTCATGAATGAGCTCCGGGCGAATGACCTGCGAATCACCGATGTCGATGGCGTCGATGTCACGATTCACGCTGAGGACCTGACCCTCGCTGATCACCCCGCCGCGATCCAGTCTGCCGATCTGATCCTGTTGACGGTCAAGAGTCTGGCGACTGAGGCCACCGCACTGGAAATAGCCAAATACGCCAAAGCCGGTGCGGTCGTGCTCAGCCTGCAGAACGGTGTCTCCAACGCCGACCGTTTACGCCGCGCCCTGCCGCAATTCCGGGTTGTGGCTGGAATGGTGCCGTTCAACGTCGCGCAGCCCGGCCCGGGCCACTATCATCGCGGCACGGGTGGCGGCCTCTATGCCGAGGCAGGCGATGCCATCGCGTCCTATGCCGGGCTGTTCGCAGCCGCCGGACTGCCGCTGTCGCTGTCCGCCGACATGACCGGTGTGATGTGGGGCAAGCTCATTATCAATCTGAACAATGCGATCAATGTGTTGTCCGGCAAGCCGCTCGCCGCACAGTTCGCCGACCGGGAGTTCCGGCGCGCACTGGCAATAAGCCAGATAGAGGCGCTTGGGCTGCTGCGCCGTGCCGGGATCAAACCGGCGCAAGTGCTCCATGTGGCAACGACGATCTTCCCCTACATGATCTCCCTGCCGGATGCGCTGTACCGCCGGATTGCCGCGCGCGCCAACGCCCCGCGTATCGACCGCCACGCGCGCTCCTCGATGGCTGATGATCTGGCAAAGGGTCGCAAAACCGAGATCGACTATCTGAACGGCGAAGTCGTCGCGCTCGCTGACAAGCTCGGGCGCACGGCCCCTGTGAACCGGCGCATTGTCGAACTGGTTCACGCCGCCGAAGACGGGGCTGCACCTTGGGCCGGACCCGCACTCCGCGCCGAGCTCCGGCGCGCGCGGTCAGCGTAGCGCCGGAATATCGGGGGCACAGACCGCGCTGAATGGCCCGGCGGCAGCGTTTGGCCCGAACATGGTGCCGCAAAAATCGCGGACGCCGGCCTCGACAGGTGCCGCTGGAAACTGCCCGACCGGCGAAAAATTCCCGCGAAGTGGCGCCGCAAACAACCGGCTTGTCACGGGCTTGAGCAGTGCGGCGCGCCAAGGGCTGCTCACATCGGCGTCCGATGTTGCAGTCGCGCCTCGCCAGTTCATCAGTCGACCGTCAAAGATGTTGCCCGCAAAAGAAGCCGTGGTGGTGTCGAACCGCGCGTCAATACCCCGGGTCGCGACCAGCAGGTTCCGCTCAACCCGGGCATCCGCGGCGCGCCGCAAGTAGATGCCGACATCACTGCAACCAACGATGACGTTGTTCCGGATAGTTCCGCCCCGATCCTCGATCTTGCACGAACCGCCGACGCAATAGCGGTCTGCGGTGCCACCCCCGCCCAGCGACAGGCCAATGCGGGCACCGCCTTTGTGCATCCACTCGCAAATCACCAGATTGCGTTCAAACCGGTTGCCGCTCCCCCCGCCTTTGGAGAACGCGGCG
>JAYVLC010000183.1:0-6536 GCA_043759675.1 Sphingosinicellaceae bacterium | reverse complement strand
TACCCGTGTCCGCCCCGAACGTGGCCACGCCGGAGCAAACAGACGCCTAACCGATCTGGTTGTGAATGTCAAGAACAAAATGCGAACATCAGGCCAGCGGCATTGCGGTGACCTTGCGCAATTGCGTCGGCCATCGTCCCGCTTGCCGGGGGCGGGGTGACGCCCGCGCCAGATTCCCCAACCCCTTTCGTCATCCTGACGAAAGTCAGGACCTCGTTGTGAGGGGCCGCTTCCCGGCGGGAGGTCCTGACGTTCGTCAGGATGACGGGTGTCTTTCGGTGGCATCCCGGCGACAGTTTGCCATCCTCCGGCTTGTCACCCGGCCTTTCGCGTCGCGATCCAGTCGTCGATCTGGGTTTCAAGCACGTCCATCGGTACCGGGCCTTGACCGAGGATGGCGTCGTGGAAAGACCGCAGGTCGAATGTCTCGCCGAGCTCGCCCTCCGCCTTGGCGCGCAGCCGCTTGATGGTGAGTTCGCCGACCTTGTAGGCGAGCGCCTGCCCCGGCCAGGTGATGTAGCGGTTGACCTCGGCTTCGATGTTGTGCGGGCTGAGCGCGGTGTTCGTCGTCATGTAATCAACGGCTTGCTGGCGGCTCCAGCCTTTGGCGTGGATGCCGGTATCGACGACGAGGCGACAGGCGCGCCACATTTCATAGCTATAGCGCCCCATCTGCTTTTCGGGCGTGTCGTAAAGCCCGATGTCTTCGCCAAGACTCTCGGTATAGAGTGCCCAGCCTTCGACAAAGGCGGTGAAGGACGCCTGATATTTGCGAAAATTCGGCAGGTCGAGCTCTTGCTGGAGTGATCCTTGCGTCTGATGGCCGGGGGCGGCCTCGTGCATGGTGAGCGCTGGGAGTTCATATAAGGGCCGCTGATCGAGGTGGGTGGTGTTGACGCGGTAGACGCCGGCCCGGCCGGTGGCGACGCTGCCCCATTCGGAATAGGCGGTGGTGGTGCCTTCCGCCTGATCCGCCGGGATCGCCTTCACACTGAACGGCAGGCGGGGCAATTTGCCGATGAGTTTGGGCATCCAGTCGTCGATTTGCTTGGCGATATAGGCGGACTTTTCGAGCAATTCCTGCGGGGTTTTGGCGTAGAATTGCGGATCGGTGCGCATATGCCGGACAAAGGCCGCGCGGTCGCCCTTGAAGCCGGAATTGGCGACAACCCTGTCCATCGCGGCGTTGATCCGGGCGACTTCGGACAGGCCGAGCCGGTGAATGGCATCGGGGGACATGTCGGTCGTCGTCATCACCCGGGCGCGGTAGGCGTAATAGGCCGACCCGCCCGGCGTGGCGCCGATGCCGACGGTGGTGCGGCATTTCGGGGCATATTCGTCGGTGTAGAAGGCGAGGAATTCGCGGTAGGCCGGGACAATTCCGGTGATGATCGCGGTGCGGGCGCGCGCCTGCAGGTCGGCCCAATCGGCGTCCGATATCAGCTTGGGCTTGGGCCGGGTGAAGGGGGCCCAGAACACCGATTTTTCGGGCGCGTCGACGATGTGGGCCGAGATGCTGGTCTCAAAGTCTTTGAGCGGGGCGCAGGGCTGGGCGTAACCGGCCCTCAGCCCGGTGCGGGTGACGTTGATCTGCGCACGGTTATAGGCCGGATAGGCATTCAGCCGCGCAAGGTAGGAGAGATAGTCCGCCTTGGTGCTGAGCGGGGCGCTTTCGGGGAAGCCGGCAAAGCCGGTGTGCCAGCCCGAATAGGTGGTGAAGGTCATGGCGCGCTGGCCAAAGCCATTGCCCTCCATCTGTTCGGCGAGCATCCGGCGCAGAATGGCGCGGTTGACCCGGTCGGCGGCGGGAAGGGCGGTCGGGTCGATGGCGTCGATGCGGGCGATGAAGCCCTGCGCAGTCGCCGCCTGCCGGTCGGCCTCGGCCAGCGTCGGGTCGCCGATCTGATCGTCATAGGTGCGGACGCCAAGGTCGGTCGCCTGCATCGGGTTGGTGGACAGATACCAGGCCCAGTGGTCACCGAGGAGCTTGCGGAAGTCATCGGCGGGTGCCGCGAGTGCCGAGGTGGACAGACAGGCCGCAACAAGCAGGACGATACGCATGTGAACCTCCCCCGAACTCAAGACGGGATCATGCCCGGTCGATGGGGTGGGGACAAGGTGTGGGGATTTGCGCGCTGCTGACGCCCCGCCTATGATTTGCCCGAACGCGGGGGGACAGGCACCAATGACGACACCGAATCTGATCACTGTCTGCATTGTCCTGCTGGTGCTTGGCCTGCGCATCGCCCGGTCGCGCCACCCGCGTGTGCTCAGGATCAACCGGCTGTGGATCGCGCCGGTGGTTGCCGGAGCCGGGATCGGGCTTGGCCTGTGGTTTCAGCCGCACGCCGCGTTTACCCTCACCAACTATGCGATCTTTGCCGCTGCCATCGCGGCAGGTGTTGGGGTCGGCGTCGTCCGGGCCCGGTCGTTCCGGCTGACCCGCGATCCGGAGACCGGGCAATTGATGATGCAGCAGCATATTTTGGCGGTGTTGCTGGTCATCGGGCTGGTGGCCGGCCGGTCGGCGGTGCGCAGCTGGGCGATGCAGTCCGGAAACGCTCCGGCGGCCGGCAGCATCATGGACGCGCTGATGCTGTTCGCGCTGGCATTGATTGTCACCCAGCAGGCGGTGACCTGGCAGCGTGCGCGCGCGGTCCCGCCGCTGCCGGTTGGGTAACGGGGCGCTGCAACGGGCAGACATGATTTCCGGCGACAGAGTAGCCGAGGTTTCGTTGGGTACGTCGATTGGCTAAGGTCGGCGCTGGTCGCGGTTGCTGTGATGATTGGGGAATCAGATGAGCTTGTTTGAAGACACAAATCCTCGCGCGCTGAAAGAACTGCTGGCTGAAGTTCATTCAGGTGCAATGGTGCTGCCAGATTTTCAGAGAGACTTCGTTTGGGAGCCCGGCGCGACGCAGGAACTCATCGTCTCAATTGCCAATAATTACCCAGCTGGCAGTCTCCTTCGTGTTCGGGACACCCAACATGCATTTGCGCCGCGAGAATTTGAAGGCGCGCCAAAAATTGCTGGCAAGAACCACATATTTCTTGTCCTCGACGGTCAGCAGCGGATGACATCACTTTACCAGGCCTTTTTCGGCGTCGGCGAGTATCGTTACTATCTCAATCTGCAAAAGCTGATTGACGGCGCGGACTTCGATGAAGCGATATTTTATGCGCGGGCGTCCACCAACTGGGCCAGGGCGATGGAGCATTTTGACAGACAGGACAGCGAAATGACGCTTCCATTGAGCAGTCTCCGCTCTGGCGCCGGGGGGTTTTTGCTGTGGATGTTCCATCTGACCAACAAGCGTCCGCCCGAAGAAATGAAAAAAATGCAGGACGCACTGATGACCATCCACAATCGATGGATCATGGCGATTGATGACTACCGTTTTCCAGTTGTTACGCTGTCCGGCCAAACCAAAGCCGACGCGCTATGCACCATTTTTGAGACCCTGAATCGAACCGGCGTCAAACTGAGCGTATTTGAACTGCTGACCGCTCGCTTCTGGCCGAAAGCCATCAATCTGCGCGCGCTCTGGGACGCTGCGCTGGTGCAGAATCCGATCATTTCGGAGTTTGAGGTCGATCCCTATTATCTGCTGGCCGCCATAGCGCTGGCGAGCCGCAAAGCGCCGTCGTGCAAGCGCGGCGATGTACTGAACCTGGCTGCGTCGGACATCGAGAAATGGTGGGATCCGGTGGTTACCGGGCTCAGTAAAGGGCTTATGATTCTTCGCGACGACTGCAAGGTGACCCTGCCGAAATGGCTGCCATATCAAACGATGCTGTCACCGCTGGCGGCTGTGCTGGCCCGGAAAGGGGGCCTTCAAACGCCAACGGCCGGTGCGCACACCGAAAAGTTGAAACGCTGGTTCTGGTGCGCGGTGTTCTCGCAGGCCTATGAAAGTTCCCCTAATAGCCAGGCTGCAAAAGATGTGACCGAACTGGACCAATGGCTGGACGGCGGCGCGTTGCCGGAAACCGTCACCACAGCACGGTTCGACCCGCGCGCCCTTCGGGATGTGACGCCGCGTCAGCGCGCAATTTATCGCGGCACGATGTGTCTCGTCATTGGGTCGGGCACCGGCGCGCGGGATTTCCACACGCAGGCGCTCATTACCGGTCAGCTCATGCAGCAAGAGGGGATCGACGATCATCATATTTTTCCGGACGACTATCTGCAAAAACACAAGGGCATTGCCCTGAGCCGTACCCGCGACTGCGTGTTGAATCGCACCCTTATCGACCGCACAACCAACCAGATTATTTCGAATCGCGCGCCGTCTTCGTACCTCGCTGATATCCGAGCCACAGACGGGTTTCCCTTTGAAATCGTACTCAATTCGCACTGCCTGCCGGCTGGGGTGGATTCCCCGCTGCTGGCAGATAATTACGACGCATTTCTTACCTGGCGGCAGGACCGGATATGGGCTGAGATCAGGCAAGTGACGGGTATGGTCGAAGCGAGCGACCTCGAAGCGGCGTGACACCATTGTCGCGTTCGTGGCAATTTGCGACCGCCAAAGCTGTTTGACATTCCTCCCGGATGTCCCTTATATGGAACATGCTGTGCAAGTCGTCCAAACTCCGGCCTATCAATCCTGGTTTGACGGGCTGCGGGACCGGCAAGCACAAAAGCATATCCTTGTGCGGATCGGGCGTCTGGAGCGGGGCAATTTTGGCGACGTGAAACCGGTGGGCGGGGGCATCAGCGAACTGAGGATCAACCACGGTCCGGGATATCGCCTGTACCTGACGCGGCTCGGCCATGAGGTTGTGCTGTTATTGGGCGGCGGCGACAAGTCCAGCCAGTCGCGTGACATTCGCGCCGCAAGGCAATTGGTGAAGGACACCGACTGATGGCCATTGCAACCAAAACAATCCCTTGGGATGCAACCGACTATCTCAAATCCGATGACGATATTGCAGAATATCTTGGGGCGGCATTCGAGACTGGCGATGTTGGTGACGTGACCCACGCGCTCGCCAATATCGCCCGGGCGCGCGGCATGACCGAAACCGCCCGGAGCGCCGGGCTGGCGCGCGGGTCACTGTACAAGGCGATCGGGGAGGGCGCGAATCCAACCCTGTCGACATTGCTGTCGGTGCTCGGCGCGATGAACATCTGTCTGAGTGCGAAGGCCAAGCTGGCGGCATAGGGTGTGGATTAGCGCAGTAGCCCCGGCGCGCGCATCGCTGTAACAGGCGGACATGATCTCTGTTGCCACCCAGACTGCCATTGATGACGCGCTGGCGGCGCGGGATATACCGGGCGCGGTGCGGCTGGCGGAGGCGGCGCTGGCGCGCGGGGAGGTGGCACCCTTGCTGCTGAACCTGACCGCATGGCGCTGCGAGGAGGCCGGGGATTTTGCCGGGGCGCATGCGTTGCTCGACCGCGCCTTTGCCCTGGCCCCGGGTGACGGGTTCCTGCTGACCGCGCGCGCCGGGGTGCTTTTGAAAGAAGGGCGGCTGTCGGAGGCGGTGCGGACCTATGATGCCGCCATTGCGCGCGATCCGGGCAATGCGGCGGCGTGGCTGGGGCGCGGCGTGGTGCTGGAAACCGGCAGTTCGATGGAGCGGGCGGCGGAGAGTTTTGCGCAGGCAGCATTGCTCGATCCGCAGTCGGCGTCGGCGTTCGCGGGCAAGGCCTCGGTTGCTGGACGGCTGGGCAAACATGCCGAGGCCCGCGTCGATGCGGCGCGGGCGCTGGCGCTCGATCCGGCGGACAGTACGGCGCACTGTGCGCTGGCCCGGTCCGACATCGAGGAGGGGGAGGCGGCACGCGCTGCTGACCGGTTGCGGATGCTGCTGCGGGGGGAATTGACCGAGCATAAACGGATATTGGCGCTGTCGCTGCTCGGTGATGCGCTGGGCAAGCTGCGCGATGCCGACGGGGCGTTTGCCGCCTATGCCGACAGCAAGGCGCGCTTTGGGGTGATGCATGCCGGGAATTTTGCCGGCCAGCCGACGCACACGCCGTGGCTGTTGCAGATCGCCGACGAGGTGCGGCGGGCCGGGGCTGCGGCTTTTGCAGCGCCAGCGGTTGAGCCGGTGCCAGGCGAGGCGGGGGTACATGTGGTGCTGTCCGGGTTCCCGCGCTCCGGCACCACGCTCGTGGAGAATGTGCTGGCGAGTGCGGCGGGTGTCGAGGCGCTCGAGGAACGGCCAACGCTGCGCGACGCCGACCAGCGGTTTTATGCCGACGGTGATAGCTTGCGGGAGCTTGCCGGGGCCGGGGCGGCGGAGATTGGCGCGTTGCGGGCGGCGCATTGGCGCTATGTGACCGGTGCCGGGATCACGCCGGGGGTGCCGGTGTTTGTCGACATGGACCCGCTCAAGGGCATGAAGCTGCCGCTGATTTCGCGGATGTTTCCCAAGGCCCGCATCGTCATCATGCGCCGCGACCCGCGCGATGTGGTGTGGAGCTGTTTTCGCGCCAATTTCGCGCTGACCCCGTCATCGCTGCAATTCACCACAGTCGAGAGCACCGCGCGCAACTATGCCGCGATGATGGCGCTCATTCAGCT
>JAYVLC010000182.1:0-8950 GCA_043759675.1 Sphingosinicellaceae bacterium | reverse complement strand
TTGGCGGCAATCTGGTTGGCCATATGGACGAGGCGGTCGGTGGAACTCATTCGGCCGGTACCGCAACTGCGATCCGGCGCGATTGCTCGCCGAGCGCTTCATAGCCCTGCTGCCAGTCGGTTGGCCCGTTGGAGGCGCTGATCTGGACCGCGGTGACCTTGTATTCCGGGCAGTTTGTCGCCCAGTCGCTGTATTCAGAGGTGACAACATTTGCTTGGGTCGCCGGGTGGTGGAAGGTCGTATAAACGACGCCGGGTGCGACCCGATCGGTCACGATGGCGCGCAAGGTGGTTTCGCCGGAGCGGCTACCAAGTTTAACCCAATCGCCGGTTTTGACGCCGCGATCTTCGGCATCGACGGGATGGATTTCCAGCAGGTCTTCGGGGTGCCATGCGATATTTTCGGTCCGGCGCGTCTGGGCCCCGACGTTGTAGTGGCTGAGGATGCGCCCGGTTGTCAGCAGCAGCGGGAAGCGCGGGCCGGTCTTTTCATCTGTCGGCACATAATCTGTCACCACGAACTTGCCCTTGCCGCGCACAAATCCATCGACATGCATGATCGGGGAGCCATCCGGTGCATCTGCCGTCACCGGCCATTGCAGCGAACCTGCCTGATCGAGCCGGTCAAAGGAGACACCGGCAAATGTCGGGGTCAGCCGCGCGATTTCGTCCATGATTTCGGACGGGTGGCTGTAGGTCCAGTCGAGCCCCATCGCCTGGGCGAGCCGCTGGGTCACTTCCCAATCCTCAAGCCCGTTCAGCGGGGTCATGACCTTCCGCACCGGCTGGATACGCCGTTCCGCGTTGGTGAAGGTGCCGTTCTTTTCGAGGAAGGTTGAGCCCGGCAGGAACACGTGCGCGTAGTTCGCCGTTTCGTTCAGAAAGAGGTCGTGGACGATGACGCATTCCATCGCGGCGAGGCCGGCGGAGACATGCGCGGTGTTCGGGTCCGATTGCAGGATGTCCTCTCCCTGACAGTAGAGCGCCTTGAACACACCGTCGACGGCCCCATCGAGCATGTTCGGGATGCGCAGGCCGGGTTCCGGATCAAGGCTGACGCCCCAATCCGCCTCGAACAGCTGCCGCGTCGCCTGGTCGCTGATGTGGCGGTAGCCGGACAGTTCATGGGGGAAGCTGCCCATGTCACAGGCCCCCTGAACATTGTTCTGACCCCGCAGCGGATTGACCCCGACGCCGCGCCGTCCGATGTTCCCGGTCGCCATGGCCAGGTTGGCGATTGCCATGACTGTGGAACTGCCCTGGCTGTGCTCGGTGACCCCGAGGCCGAAGTAGATCGCGCCGTTTCCACCGGTCGCATAGAGACGGGCCGCCGCGCTCAGCTCCTCGGCATCAACCATTGTCACCGGCTGCAAATTCTGTGGGCTGTTGCGGGGCAGCGAGACAAATTCGGCCCAGTGCTGATATTCGTCCCAGTCGCAGCGGTCCTTGATGAAGTCGAGGTCAGTCAGTCCCTCGGTGACGATAACATGCGCCATCGCGGTCAAGACCGCGACATTGGTGCCGGGGCGCAACGGCAGATGGTGTTGCGCTTCGATATGCGGTGACCGGACGATATCCGTACGGCGTGGATCAATGACGATCAGCTTGGCGCCCTGTCGAAGCCGGCGTTTCATGCGGCTGGCAAAAACCGGGTGGCCGTCGGTTGGATTGGCGCCAATGATGAGGATGACATCACTGTCCTCGACCGAGTCAAAATCCTGGGTCCCCGCACTGGTGCCAAAGGTGGTTTTCAGGCCGTAGCCCGTCGGCGAATGGCAAACCCGGGCGCAGGTGTCGATGTTGTTGTTGCCAAAGCCGGCGCGCACCAGCTTTTGGACGAGGAATGTTTCTTCGTTGGTGCACCGGCTCGACGAGATGCCGCCAAGCGCATGCCGTCCATAGGTCTGGCTGATCCGTTTGAGCTCGGATGCGGCGTAGCTGAGCGCTTCGTCCCATTCGACCTCGCGCCATTGATCGGTAATCCTAGCACGAATCATCGGCTTCAGGATGCGGTCCTTGTGTTGCGCATAGCCCCAGGCAAAGCGACCCTTGACGCAGCTGTGCCCGCGATTGGCCTTGCCATCCTTGTGCGGGACCATGCGCACCAGCTGCTCGCCGCGCATCTCGGCCCGAAAGGTGCAGCCAACGCCGCAATAGGCGCAGGTAGTCACCACGCTGCGGTCCGGGGTGCCGACCTCAACGATTTTCTTTTCCACCAGCGTTGCAGTCGGGCAAGCCTGCACACAGGCCCCGCAGGACACGCATTCCGAGCTCAGGAAATCATCACTGGTCATTCCGGCGGATATTTTGGAGTCAAACCCTCGCGACGCCATGGTTAGCGCGAATGTCCCTTGGACTTCATCACAAGCGCGGACACAGCGTGAGCAGGCGATGCATTTCGATGGATCGAAGTCGAAATAAGGGTTTGAATGATCCTTGGCCTGGCCCAGATGTGTTGCCTGCGCGTCGTAGCGCACATCGCGCAGGCCCACCGCCCCGGCTTGATCCTGAAGCTCGCAATCACCGTTGGCAGCACAGGTCAGGCAATCCAGCGGGTGATCGGAAATATACAATTCCATCACGCCCTTGCGCAGCTTTTGCAGCTGCGGCGTCTGGGTGTGGACGATCATGCCGGGCTCGACCGGTGTTGTGCAGCTGGCTGGCGTACCCTTGCGGCCGTCAATCTGGACGAGGCACAGGCGGCAGGAGCCAAAGCTCTTCAGATTGTCAGTGGCACAGAGTTTGGGGATCGAGGTGCCCTGTTCCGCCGCCGCACGCATGATGCTGGAGCCGGCGGGAACCGTGACGTTGCGGCCATCAATGGTTAGGGTCACCGGCTCGGTCGAGCGGCTGGCGGGTGTTCCGAAATCGGCCTGCGGTTGATAGGTCATGCGGGTCTTTCCACGGCAGGTCGTATCACAAAATCATCGCGGAAGTGAGTGATCGCGCTCATCACCGGATAGGGCGTGAATCCGCCGAGCGCGCACAGGGATCCGAACTTCATCGTCTCCGACAGGTCGGCGATCAGCGCGAGGTTCGCTTCGACATTCTTGCCCGCAATAATCTGATCAAGCGTCTCGACACCTCGTGTGCTGCCCAAACGGCAGGGGGTGCATTTGCCGCAACTTTCGATGGCGCAGAATTCCATCGCAAAGCGCGCCATTTTCGCCATGTCGACGGTATCGTCGAACACCGTAATCCCGGCGTGGCCGATCAGGGCATCGGCATTGGCAAAGGCTTCATAGTCAAAGGGCAGGTCGAACTGGCTGACCGGGATATACGCCCCGAGCGGTCCGCCGACCTGAACGCAGCGCACCGCTCGGCCACTGGCGGTGCCGCCACCGATATCGTTTACCAACTCGCCAAGCGTGATCCCGAACCCGACTTCGAACAGTCCGCCATGCTTGATGTTCCCGGCCAATTGCACCGGCATGGTTCCCCGCGATCGTCCCATCCCAAAGGCGGCATAGGCGTCGCCGCCGTGCGTGAGAATCCATGGTACGGCAGCGAGGGTCAGCACGTTGTTGACGACGGTCGGCTTGCCAAACAAGCCCTCGATGGCTGGCAGCGGCGGCTTGGCGCGAACTTCGCCGCGCTTGCCCTCAAGGCTGTTGAGCAGCGACGTTTCCTCACCGCAGACATAGGCTCCGGCTCCGACCCGGACTTCCACGATGAACGGCGCAACCAGATGCGCAGACAGCGATATTGCTGCGTACATCTTGGCTATGGCGTGCGGGTATTCGGAGCGGATGTAGACAAACCCCTTGTCCGCGCCGACCGCCATACCGGCGATCGCCATCCCTTCGATCAGCATGAAGGGGTCGCCCTCCATCACCATCCGGTCGGCAAATGTGCCGCTGTCGCCTTCGTCGGCATTGCAGACGATGTATTTCTGGTCACCGATGGTTTCGGCGACCGTTTTCCATTTGATACCCGCCGGAAAGCCAGCCCCACCGCGACCACGCAGCCCGGAGGCGATCACCGCCGCAATCGTCGCAGCCGGTCCGATCTCCCGCGCCTTGGCCAAGCCCAGCCAGCCGCCGGCCCCATAATAGTCATCGAGGGAGGTTGGCCGGGTCTGGCCAGCCCTGGCGAAGGTCAGACGGGTCTGGCCTGCGATAAATGGATGATCCCTGATGATCCCGATAGATCGGCCGCTGCCGTCGATGATGGCAGCAACCTGATCAGCGCTGACTGGGCCATAGCCACGACCATCGATTTCGACGAGCGGTTCGAGCCAGTGCATGCCCCAGCTCGACACCCGTTCAACCGATACACCCGCCCGTTCAAACGCCGCAGCTACGGCGTCGGCACCGCAGGCAATCGCGACGGCGTCATCAGAAATCCGGACGATCATGCTGCACCCAAAAGCGCAGCAAAACTTGCAGCATTGAGCCGGGCATGAACAGTGTCGCCGACCATGGCCGCCGGGCCAACCGAACATAGTCCCAGGCAGTAAACCGGTTCGACTTTGACGCGGGACTGGCCGTCGGCCACCGCCACCAACGCATCGACTCCGCGGGCCTGGCAGGCTTCCGCACGGCATAGCTTGATGATGGCACGCGGCTCCGGGGTTTGCCGGAAATCGTGGTAGAAACTGACGACGCCGTAAACTTCGGCGCGGGTGAGATTGAGGGCAGTCGCGATCTCCCGCATCGCGTCCTCGCTGACATGGCCAAACGCCTTTTGCACATCATGCAGGATTGGCAGGAGAGGGCCCTCCTGATCCGTATGACCTGCAACGATGTCAGCGACGACCACCACCTAGAAAACCACGACGCTTCTGATGCTTTTCCCGGCATGCATCAGATCGAACCCCTTGTTGATCTCGTCCAGTGTCAGGACGTGGGTGATCATCGGGTCAATCTCGATCTTGCCGTTCATGTACCAGTCGACGATCTTTGGCACATCGGTCCGGCCGCGGGCCCCGCCAAAGGCCGAACCCTTCCAGACCCGCCCGGTTACTAGCTGGAACGGGCGCGTCGAAATCTCCTTGCCGGCCTCGGCAACGCCGATGACCGTGGACACACCCCAACCACGGTGGCAGGCCTCCAGCGCCTGCCGCATCACCGTCGTGTTTCCGGTACAGTCAAAGGTATAGTCGGCCCCGCCGTCGGTCAGCGCGACGAGGTGCGCGACGATATCGCCGTCGATGTCCTTTGGGTTGACGAAGTCGGTCATGCCGAACCGGCGGCCCCATTCCTCGCGGTCAGGATTGATGTCGACGCCGATGATCTTGTCGGCACCCACCATCCTTGCACCCTGCAGGACATTCAGCCCGATGCCGCCGAGGCCGAACACAATGACGTTGGAACCCGGCGTTACCTTGGCGGTGTTGACGACTGCGCCGACGCCGGTTGTGACGCCGCAACCGATGTAGCAGCTCTTGTCGAACGGTGCGTCAGCGCGGATTTTGGCAACAGCGATTTCGGGCAGGACGGTGAAGTTCGAGAAGGTCGAACACCCCATATAGTGGAAAATCGGCTGACCCTTGTAGCTGAACCGGCTGGTCCCGTCCGGCATAACGCCCTTGCCCTGCGTGGCGCGGATCGCGGTGCACAGGTTGGTCTTGCCGCTGAGGCAGGATTTACACTGGCGGCATTCGGGGGTGTAGAGCGGGATGACATGATCGCCGACCGTGACCGAGGTCACACCGGCCCCGATTTCGCGAACAATACCGGCCCCCTCATGGCCGAGAACACTGGGGAAAATCCCCTCGCTGTCGAATCCGTCGAGGGTATAGGCATCGGTGTGGCAGATACCTGTCGCCATGATCTCAACCAGAACCTCGCTTGGCCGAGGGCCTGCAAGGTCAAGCTCGACGATCTCGAGCGGGCGCTTCGCCTCGAATGCAACGGCAGCACGGGTCTTCATGGTCTGGCCTTCCGGGAGTTTGGATTCAATGTCGCAACCTGATTTCTAGGCTGCTGGCGGCAGGACGACGGCCAAGGCCGGGTGATCCCACGACGCCAAAGCCGCGATCAATCCGGCCCCTGATAGCCCAAGTGTTGCGGTGTTGCGAAGCGGATGCACGTTGACACACGCATGTGCGGCGAGGCGGGAGTCGATCACGACCCGCACGGCGCACTGGTGATCATTCATCGCAGCCAGCGGGGTCACCGCGCCCGGCGAAATACCCAGAAGCCGCTCCATATCGACGGACTTGCCAAAGCTGAGTTTTCTCGACCCGATCACCGCGGGAAGGGCCTTCAGGTCGACCCGTGCATCGTGCGGGACCGTGACCAGCCAAAATTGTCCGCCGGCATCCTTCAGGAACAGGTTTTTTGTGTGGGCGCCGACGATCTCGTGGTGCAACTTTGTGCTCTCCTCAACGGTAAACACCGCCGCATGCTCGGTGAATGTCCAGGCGATACCCAGGTCGCGCAGCGCATCCAGCAGAGCGGCTTCGACGGTCATGTCAGCGTCGGACCGTCACTTGAAGACGATCGTACGGTTGCCACTGAGCAGGACCCGGTGTTCGAGGTGAAGCTTGACGGCGCGCGCCAGGACCCGGCTCTCGGTGTCCTGCCCCTGCGCAATCAGATCCTCGACGGTATCTGCATGGTCGACGGTGGACACATCCTGGGTGATGATCGGGCCTTCGTCGAGGTCCGGGGTCACATAGTGGGCGGTTGCCCCAACCATTTTTACGCCGCGCTCATAGGCCCGGTGATAGGGTTTGGCACCTTTAAAGCCGGGCAGGAAGCTGTGGTGGATATTGATCACCCGGCCGTCGAGTTTGCGGCACAACTGGTCGGAGAGCACCTGCATGTAGCGGGCAAGGATGATCAGATCGACCTGCTGCTCCTCGACCATCGCCAACAGCCTGGCTTCCTGTGCCAGCTTGTTTTCAGCTGTGATCGGCAAGTGACAGAAGGGGATCCCCTCATGATCGGCGCGCCGTTGCCACGTCAAATGGTTCGATACGATGCTGGTAACGTCCATCGGCAAGCGACCGGTCGAGGTCCGGTACAACAGATCATTCAGGCAGTGTCCGCCCTGGCTGACCATGATCATCGCGCGCAGCTTTTGTCTCAGGTCATGGATGCGCCAGTCGAGCCGGAACGCGGTCGCAACAGGCATGAAGGCGTTGGTAAACCGGTCGATCGACATCCCATCCGGGCCGGCGATGGCGACGCGCATGAAAAAGCGACCTGTGCTTCCGTCGCCAAATTGCGAACTCTCGATGATGTTGCAGTCCTGGCTGACGATCGAGTTGGCAACCGCAGCAACAATTCCCTTCCGGTCCTCGCTCGCGATCAGCAGCACGAAGCCAGCGTTTGTGGTCATATCGAAATCCAAGTCCGTCCAATTTGCCCAACTGATTAGCCACAATGGTTGGCCCCATCCACAGGGCGCTGACCTACATTAGGCCTTCTAATCAGAACATGTAGATGTTGTGATCAAACGCGAAATTAATTTTACCGGTCCGGAAAATTTGGTCAGTTGCGGCGTCACGGCTGCGCTCACAGTCTCAACTCGGCAGATTTGCGACAAATCCCTCTTGGGGGAGGGTTATGGGGAGAATGAAATTGAAAGCCAGCTGGAAACTATCGACCGCTGTGTTGGTCCTGGCATCGCTAGGGGCCGGTGGGACGCCCGCACTCGCACAGCAGGTGGCAGCAGCAGCGGCCGAGGATGATGGCGGGATCGCCGACATCGTCGTGACCGCTACGCGCCGCGAGGAATCGCTGAACAAAGTTCCACTGGCAATTCAGGCGCTGAGCGGTGACGCGCTGTCCGGCCTGAATATCACCAAGTTCGACAAGTTGATCGAGTATTTGCCCAATGTGCGTTCCGCGTCGCGCGGACCTGGTGCATCATCGATCTTCATTCGTGGCCTTTCAACCGACTCGCCGGGCCTCCAGATTGCAGGCACGGCAGGGGCGCAGCCAACGGTCGCGCTCTATGTCAACGACGCGCCGGCGTCGCTGGTTGGGCGCAACCTTGACCTTTACACAGTTGATCTTCAGCGCGTTGAAGTGCTGGCGGGTCCGCAGGGTACATTGTTCGGCGCGAGCGCGATGGGCGGCGCCGTCCGCTACATCACCAACAAGCCGGATGCCTCCGCGTTCCATACAGGCTTTAACGCCAGCTACGCCTTCACCAAGAGCGGCAAGCCGAGCGTGGCAGGCGACGCCTTCATCAACGTGCCGATCATCCAGGACAAACTGGCAATTCGTGCGGTGGTCTATACCGACCGGCAGGGCGGATATATCGACAATGTCGCCGCGACCTTCCAGTTGCCGTTCAACGGCAATGTGGGCGTGGCCGGCAAGCTCCCGACAGGTAACCCGTTGCTGGTGATGCGCGCGATCCAGTCGTGCCAGGCGACGGCAACGACGGTCGTGGCGAACTGCACCGGCAGCCTGTATCGGGCCCCGACGCGCCAGATCATCAACAACGACAAGTTTGTCGAGAAAGACTATAATGACGCGACCTATCGCGGCGGACGTGTGGCGCTCACTTGGAATCTGACCGAGGACTGGTCGGTGGATTTGATGCACCTCCGCCAGGAACTCGATACCGACGGCGTGTTCGACTTTGAACCGAGTGTGGGTGACCTGAAGGTCACCAAGTTCAACGACAATTCGCTGCGGGACCGCGTCGATCTGTCGACTCTGGCTGTCAATGGTCGCTTGGGAGCCCTTGATCTGATTTACACCGGATCGTTCCTAAACCACCGCGCTACCCAGGTTGCAGATTATGCCGGCTACTCGAATATCGGGCTTTATCTCCCCTATTATGAGTGTGATCGCGGCGTTTATTACACGGCGGCCTATAACGGTAACATTGGCAACACCTGCTATGCACCGAACAAGAGCTATCAGGTCCGCAACCGGACGAAGCGTTTTACGCAGGAATTCCGGGTGACAACACCTGTAGAAAATCGTCTGCGTGGTACCGTCGGGTTGTTCTATGACAACAACAAATTGTTCGACAACACCGAC